>JAKMGP010000222.1 GCA_022424905.1 Akkermansiaceae bacterium
ATGGAGAACGCTGACGCGAGCGCGCGGACCGATCTGCATGCTTTTTTTGACCATCTTGTTCCCGAGGATACACCGTATTTTGTCCATACTTATGAAGGTCCCGATGATATGCCTTCCCACATTCGTATGGCTCTCACTCGCACCAGCGAAGTAATTCCGGTCATCAATGGTCAAATGACGCTTGGCACCTGGCAGGGGCTTTTTCTTTTTGAACATCGCAATCAACCTCACTTGCGCCGGATCGTGGTAATGGTTCAAGGTGAATAGATTCACGATTGCGGGTAGGGCGAGAAACTTGTTTTGAGATTCTAGAAGGTAGGTGTCTTTTGCTTAGAGCTTGAAGATTTTAAAAAAGCCTACTCATTCGGAGATCATTTTTTGGGTTGATAATTCGTTTCAAAACTGGTCGTAGTTATGACCTGAAGATCGAAATCGATTCGATTTGACCCCGATATCGTTATGATGACTCGCAGAAAAACCCTTCAGAGCTTAGCCGCTGGCTTCGGTGCCTCGCTTGGTTCCACCGTGCTGCCTTCATTCGGGAATGGTAATAAATTGATTTCGGCCGCGTCAGGTGGCCCGAAAAGGGTGATCTTTTTCATGCAGAATCAGGGTTTTGAGCCCGGAACCTGTATTCCTGACGGGATGAGACATAGCGGCTCCCTTGCAAAGGCGAAGTTGCCTGAGCCAATTTCAGCGTTAGAGCCATTTAAGGACCGCCTGCATATCGTTAGTGGTCTGCACGGAATTCATACCAGCCCATCACACAGTGCCTTCTTCGGCGCTCTCGGTGGATATCGTGGTAGCGATGGGGTGCCGCCGAGCGCTTCAACGATTGATTATGAGTTGAGTAAGGCTCTGCCTGACACCTTGTTGCCGCATTTGTGTATTGGGATGGATTCGCTGGAGAACATGAAGACCAAGCCAACTGTTGCAAACCTTTCGGCGAGCGGAGCTGGACAGCCCATCTTCATGCATTCGAATCCAAATCATCTCTACCAGACTCTTTACGGTGGGATTTCAAAGGGCGAGATCCGCAAGCAGCATGAGGCTCGGTCCGGAATGTTGGAAAGAATTGGCCAGTTAGCGGCTGCAAAGGGTGGCGCTTTGCCGCTGTCGGATAAGCAACGCTACGGTGAGTTTGTGGGAGGATTTGAAGATATGAACGGTTTGCGTGAGCGGCTCGGAAGGGTGTCTGATCACCTGCGAAATTTTGCGCCTAAGGTGGATGCCCGTTATTCCTCACCCGAGTTTGAAACCGATTGGCACGATGTCCTTTTAGACTTGGGAATTTCTTCCCTGAAATCTGGCATCACTAACGTTCTCACAATTGGATCTGGGCGGGGTGAGATTTTCGGATCTTGGAAGGGATTGGGGGTTGAGAAGCAGGGGCACAATTTGGGGCATATGACTCAGAAGGATAATCCGATTTGGATCAAGATCCGCCAGTATAACTCACAGATGTTGGTCAAAATTATGGAGGAGCTAGAAAGCGTGCCAGAAGGAAGTGGCACGATGATGGATAATACTTTGATTGTTTACACCAGTAATAATGCTGACAAGCAGCATACGAATGGTGCAAACTGGCCGGTCATGCTCCTTGGAAATTGTGACGGGATCTTTAAGTCGGGCTGCTTTACCCATGTTGAGGGTAAGCGTCCGATCAATACACTTTACTCCACAATTCTTGGTTCAGTTGGAGTGTCATGTGATCGCTTTAACATGAGTGAGAAGATGGCGAAGAAATTTGACTCAGGTAGCGGTCCATTGAAAGAAATCTTGGCGTAAAAGATGAGTATGATTTTGCGCGGGGTGGTATGCGCGCTTGGCGTGGGAATTGGCTGGGCGAAACCCTACATTCCCGGCGAGACGGTGGAGCTTGGTTTTAAGGATTTTGCGTCGGAGTTTATCGACTATCATTGTCTGGAGTGCCATGACGAAGCGACGAAGAAGGGTGATTTGTCGCTTGAGGATTTGGGGCCGGTTGATGAGACCAACGCGGCTTTATGGAAATCGATTTGGGCCCAGGTTTCGCTGAGAGAAATGCCGCCGAAGAAAAAGGAACAACCAAAGGTGATCGAGCGTCTGAAATTTTCAGATTGGATTGTCGGTGAGCTTCAGCGGGTCATGAAGAATAAGGGCGAATTCCAAGCTCATCTTGATCCTCACAAGGGTAATTTTTTGGATCACGATCTCTTATTTGGTAAGCTGCCGGACGGGATTGAGTTGGCGCCAACGGCCTCTCCAAAACGGATTTGGCGGGTCACTCCGCAGGAGCACATCACGCGGCTCAATGAGTTGATCAATACCGAGCCGGAGTATGACCCTGAAAAGCCCGGAATTCGAACGCGCGGTGATGCGGTTCCGACAAACCATGGAGGCGAGTTGAAGCTCTACTTTGGTGCCGATCGTATTATCAAATGGCAGGGTGGAACCGTCGCCTATGCGACATCTGTAAAGAGTGTTCCAGTAGTGCTCTCTTCACCAAGGAAGCATGGCTTTGAGAACTATCCAAATTTTCACACCGTCAATAGTGCCGAGGCGACGCAAATTCTGGGAAAAGCTGAAGACATCCTCCGCTATATGGCTTATGGCCCATTGAGTATCGCCAATCCAGAGCAGATCACTGATGATCCCGCAACTTATGAGAAAGTAAGGCCGAAGGGCGATCTTCGCGGACTGCCGACGGCCTTGGTCTACAGTACAAAGGTAAAGCGTCCGCTGACGCCGGTTTATGAAGTAATGAAGGCCTCACAACTTACGGAGGATCTTTTACTCAGAGCAGTTAATTATGTTTTCGAAGCAGTGACCTTTCGTCCTCCGACCGAAAAGGAGTTAGAGCAATATTTGCTCGTCACAAGTGAAGCGATTGAGAAAGTCGGAAAGGAAGATGGTGTATTTATCGGGCTTTCGGCGATCTTCCTTGATCGCGACGCCTTGTTTCGTCCGGAACTAGGGCTGAGTGGAAAGCCTTCAAAAGATGGCCGAGTGATGTTGCAGGACTGGGAGTTGGGTTTGGCCGTCAATCACGCGCTATCCTATATTAAACCGGATGAGCAACTTAGGCAGTCGATTGTCGAGGGTCGGATGCGAACCAGAGCAGATGTAAAGCGTGAGGTCACTCGGATGTTGATGGATGATAGCTTTCGTAAGCCCCGGATCTTGCGCTTCTTCCGTGATTACTTTGATCACGATCTGGGTGGATACATTTGCAAGGACGATAAGGCCTTGGCCGCAACCGGAGTTTCGGGTCGCGGGAGTAACCACTACCGGGCTATGTTTGATGCCACTGCGAGTACGGATCGACTTATCGAGCTCATTCTTGAGGAGGACAAAGAGGTCTTGAAAGAGCTTTTGACGACTCAACAAGTGGTGGCAACCCGAGATGACAGCAAGTATTTTGGGGGCCTGAAAACGAGGGAGGAGAGAGATGCCGCTATTGCAGAGCAAAAGAAGACCGATAAGCTTGCCAAGGAGAAAGCGGTCGCTGAGTTGGAGACTCTTAAGGAAGAACTAACGGTATTGAACGCTAAGATTAAGGTCGCCAAAGATGGACAGACGAAAAAGGGTTTGGATCGCGAGAAAAAGAAATTGGAAGGAGCGAAGAAGAAAGCGCAGAATATCGTCAAAAGAGGGGTGGGAACGAGAGGGAATCCTGCACTGAACGAGGCTAAAATATCCGGGCCAAAGATTTTTGCGAGGGTGAGCCATCGTTCTTTTGGAAATGGTTCAATGAAGCCAGAACGAACTCTAGCGACAGCCCCCACGGGCGAGCGGATGGGGATTTTGACTCATCCTTCGTGGTTGGTGTCGCATTCTGATGCGATGGATAATCATGCGATCTTGCGCGGCCGCTGGATACGGGAACGACTTTTGGGTGGGGGTATTCCTGATGTTCCAATCACGGTGGATGCGATGTTGCCGGATCAGCCAAACACAACACTACGATCCCGTATGCGCGTGACGCGTGAGACCTACTGCTGGACTTGCCATGAGAAAATGGACCCGCTCGGTCTTCCCTTTGAGATGTTTAATCATGCTGGCTTACACCGGACGACAGAGTTGGGGAAGCCGGTCGATACCAGCGGTGTGATTGTGGATTCGGGTGATCCAAAATTGGATGGTCCGGTGGAAAACGCACTCGATCTCATCAAAAAACTTTCAGCGAGCGAGCGGGTCGAGCAGGTCTTTATTCGTCACGCCTTTCGTTTTTGGATGGGGCGAAATGAAACTCTCAACGATGCGCCAGTTTTGCAGGAAGCGCACCGGGCCTATCGTAAGAGCGGAGGAAGTATGAAGGCTTTGATTACCTCACTGGTGACTTCCGATGCTTTCCTCTACCGGAGGTAGTCTATGGATTTTTTTGACTGTTGTTCATTTCAACCCAACTTTGGAATTTTCTCAAGAGCCATGGAGGACCTCAGGGGTGATGAAATTAAAGAAATCTGGTTCTTCTAGCTTAGGGCAGGCGCGTTACAAGCGAGGCTATCATTTAGGAGATGCCCAATATGGGATGCCTTTTCCAGCGAGCTGCTTTTGGTAATCCATCCGGAAGGGCTGGGTTGGTGACATGGGGGCGGTTTCGTTGACCATGAGGGGACGGGCTTCTCCCCAGAATTTGTCATAGGCAGCGCGCATTTTTTCTACGACTTCGGGGTGCTTGGCGGCGATGTCGTTCTTTTGGCCGGGGTCTGCGAGCATGTCGAAGAGTTGTTTGTCAACGAGACGGTATTGGTGGCTGCGGACGGCGAAGTTCTTCCATTGGTGGTTGTTTGGTTCGGATCCGGTAGGCCAGCGGGCTTTTTGAGTGAAGAGGTAGCGATCGGGCCAGGATGATTTGGAATCCTTGAGGAGGGGGAGGAAGCTGCGGCCTCCAACTTGTTTTTCGGGGATGGTGGCTCCGGCGAGTTCGACGAGGGTGGGGTAGAGATCGATGTGGGCGGCGACGTTCGAGATGTCGCGGCCGGCTTCGAGGGTTCCTTTCCAACGGATGAAAAAGGGAACGCGGACTCCGCCTTCGTCGGCGCTGCCTTTGAGGCCTTTTTGGCCGGCGTTGAACATCATCATGGCTTTGCCGTTTTTGTCTTTGCCGAGGGGTTTGCCGGTGCGGCCGGAGCCTCCGCCGGTCATGCCATTGTCGGACATGAAGATGAGGATGGTGTTTTTCTCAAGGTCCCATTCGGCGAGCTTGGTCATGAGCCGCCCTATGTTTTCGTCGATGTTTTCGATCATACCATAGAAGCCGGCGGTCTTGGCGGAGAAGCCGAGGTCGGTGAAGCGTTTGGTATTGGAAGGCGGCGCGATGAAGGGGCCGTGGGGTGCGTTGGTGGTGATGTAGGTGAAGAAGGGTTTTTTTGTTTTTTGGGCCTCTTTCATCCAACCCATGGCGGCGGTAAAAAAGAGGTCGGTGCAGTAGCCTTTGGTTTTCACGAAGGAGCCGTTGTGGCGAATGGTGGGATCGAAGTATTTGTTGCCAGGAACATCGGCGCAGGAGCATTTGTAACTCTGCCCGATGCCACCGGCGCCGTGGATAAAGACTTCATCAAACCCGCGCTTATGGGGTTGGTAGGCTTCCTCATCGCCGAGGTGCCACTTACCAAAAATTCCGGAGGTATAGCCGGCCGTTTTCAGAACTTGGGGAAGTATCGTGGCATCAAGCGCCATGCGCTCGCGTTCGAGGATGGTGTGTGTGATGCCATTCTTGAGCGGATGGCGTCCTGTCATGAGAGCGGATCGGGTGGGTGAGCAGGTGGGGCTGACGAGAAAGCGAGTGAGGCGGGTACTTTGATCGTAGAGCTTGTCGAGGTTGGGGGTCTTGATCCACGGGTGCCCGTGACGGCCAACTGGCCCGTATCCTTGGTCGTCGGTCATAACGAGAATGATGTTGGGTTTTTCGGCAGCAGCAAGGAGGCCGGGGAGGAGAAGGGCGAGAAGCAGTAGGAGACTTCGGGTCATAGAAACATCTTACCGGAATAATTCGGTGGATCTTTCCCCCCTTTTGGGTAGATCCAGGGTGTGAAGTTTATACCCTCGATCATCTTTGGACTTTCAGTAGCCGGATTTTCGGCGGATGACGTGAAGGTTTCTGATTGGAGAGTGGAACTTCTTGGGGAGGAAGGAATTGGATCATCGGTTGAGGAATTACAAAAGTCGTTGACTGCGGTGCCGGAGGTGACCAACGAGCTAGATGATGCTTTTAAGATGCTCGCTTCGCAGGATTTTGATGAAAGAGAGGGGGGGCGTAAAAAATTGATGATCGGTGGTGAGGATGCCTTGAAGTGGTTGCTCGAGATGGAGCCGTCCGAAGATCCCGAGTTGAGACGTCGGGTTCTGAATGTGATTGAAGAGCTCAAATTGGTTTTTCGCAAAGACCGCGAAGTTGCTGTTGAGCACGCGGTGAAGTCATTACTAGAGGAAGGTTTGGAAGGACGCGTAAAGTCAGCGGACACAGGGGGGATGTTTTTTGAATGGTTTGGTAAAGGGGATGAGGAACTCAGGGGAAACTACCGTCAATTTCGTTTTGTGAATTCATCAAAACGTCCGGGTAAGGTCGAAGGGACACGGCTGATCTTTGCGGGAAAAGCGGGACAAGATGGTGATCAACGATTGGTTTTAAAATCCAAGACTTGGCCGGGTGAGATTGAGTTTGGCGACCGTTTCCGGGTTTCTGTGATCCTAGGAGGTGAAGATATTTCATCTGGCGCCTGGCACATGGGGATCACGATCGGGAGAATTCGGACGCTGTTCCACCCGGGAATGCAGGGTGGCTCGTTTCGCTTTGAGCGGATTGATAATCGCAAACATCTCAGTGGCACGAAAGGGGTTGGATTTGAGCCTTTGGGGGATAGCCGACAGCGGATGTCGATTGATGTGACCAAGATGCTGGATGGTCATGTGCGGCTAGATGTTTTGCTCGAGAAATTGGGAGAGGGTGGGCGAACTTTTCAGAGCTCTATCACGGTGGATGCAGAAGATATTGGCGATCTCAGCGAAGTGAGTCTGGATCGTAGCGGGAGATCAGGTGGGAAAGCCTACTTTCGCGATTTCATGATCAGCCTTAATCATTGAAGATTGAGGGTTAGGGTAGTTCTCACGGTATCGTGATTCAAGAGCTTCCTTTTTTGCTCTCTTCGAAGAGTTTCTATTGAACGAGAGGCTGTTGAAATTTATCACTCCCAAGTGACTAAATTATTTTTGCTAGGATGTTATCTTACGCTTTTGTGCCTAATTCGGGCTGAGGAAAAGAGGCCCAACTTTGTGTTTCTTTTGGTGGATGATTTAGGCTGGGGCGATTTCGGGTGTTACGGTGCAGAGTTTTATGAGACACCTCATATCGACAAGTTGGCGAAGGATGGGATGCTTTTTACGAATGCTTATTCGGCATGTACGGTTTGTTCGCCGAGCCGAGCGGCGATTTTAACGGGTAGGTATCCGGCGAGATTACATCTTACTGATTGGATAACAGGTCATAAGAGGCCTTTTGCAAAATTGGCTGTTCCTGACTGGAAGATGAAGATGGATCACGAGCGGGTGTTGCTGCCGGAGGCTCTGCAAGATGCAGGTTATGCGACGGCTTTTTTAGGGAAATGGCACTTGATGCCGATTGGTGAGCGGGATTTCAAGGACCACTTCCCAACGAATCATGGATTTGATGTGAACGTGGGTGGCCGTGAGTGGGGACAACCTAAAGGACCGGGAAAGTATTTTTCGCCTTTTGGAATGCCAGGTCTCGATGATGGTGAGAAGGGTGACTTTTTGACGGATAAGCTGACGGATGCCGCGATGGACTTCCTAGAAGAAAAGAAGGATGAGCGGTTCCTCCTCTATTTTTCGTATTACACAGTACACGGGCCCATTATGTCGCCCAAGGAGTTGACGGAGAAGTATCAGGAAAAGGCAAAGACTTTCGATAATCGGCGGAATGAAAATATGAATCCTAAGCGGGCTGGGATGATCGAGGCTCTCGATCAAAGTGTGGGTCGGGTTGTGGCCAAGCTGGATGATTTGGGTTTGGCTGAAAATACGGTGATCGTTCTGACGGGGGACAATGGTGGCGACTATGATAATACCACGTCAGGCCTTCGGGATCGGAAGGGATATTCTCACGAAGGTGGAGTTCGTGAACCTTTGATTGCGAAGTGGCCGGGCAAGATTAAAAGGGGATCTCGATGCGATGAGCCAGTTATTGGAATGGATTTTTATCCAACTTTCTTGGAAATGGCAGGTTTACCCGCCATGAAAGACGAGCATCTTGACGGGGTGAGTATTTGGCCGCTTTTGAAAGACGGAAGTGCAAAGCTGAAGCGGGAGAAACTTTACTGGCATTATCCTCATTATCATCGGACGAAGCCCTATGGCGCGATTCGTGACGGGGACTGGAAGCTGATCGAGTTTTTTGAAAATGGAGACCTAGAATTGTTTAATTTGAAGGCGGATCCATTTGAGGAGAAAAATCTAGCTGCTGAAGATCCGAAGAAAGTGGCGACCCTTTCAAAGGGTCTAAAGGCTTGGCGTCAGTCAGTGGGGGCTCAGATGATGGCGCCGAACCCGGCTTATGATCCCAATTCTACAGGTGGTCGCCGAAAGGCTGGGAAAAAAAAGAAGTAAGGTTTTCTAGAGTGATTGAAAGTCAGGCGTAAGAGGTCTCGTTTTACTAGGATGGCCCAATCATCGACTAATCGACGTCAATTCATTAAAAAGTCCTGCCTCCTTGCGGGAGGAACATTCGGGATGCCTGCTTTTGTGAGCGGTAAGAACCTGAATTCCAAGATACAGGTCGCCTGCATTGGAGTGGGAGGTAAAGGCAGGAGCGATACAATGAATGCGGCCAAATGTGGTGGCCAGATTGTTGGCTTGTGTGATATCGACGGAGGGAAACTCGCTGAGATGGCAAAGCGGTATTCCAAGGCCGCCAAATACTCCGACTTTCGCGAGATGTTGACCGAGATGGGAGAGAAGGTCGATGCGGTGACTATTTCTACTCCAGATCACCTCCACGGGGTGGCTGGTATTATGGCAATGCAGATGGGGAAAAATGTTTATTGTCAGAAGCCTTTGACCCAGACGGTTTGGGAATCACGCATGATGCGAAACTTGTCTCGCGATAAAAAGTTGGCAACTCAGATGGGGAACCAAGGTAGTGCTGGAGATGGATTACGTCGATCAGTTGAGCTCATTCAAGCTGGTGTTATTGGGAATCCCAAAGAGCTTCACGTGTGGACGAATCGTCCGGTTTGGCCCCAAGGCTTAGAACGCCCTGCAGGTGCAGACCCGATCCCAGATAACTTAAATTGGGACTGCTTCATTGGGCCGGCACAAATGCGGCCCTACAAGAAAGGTGTTTATCATGACTTCAAGTGGCGTGGATGGAGTGATTTTGGAACTGGTGCCCTTGGTGACATGGCTTGTCACACTGTGAATATGCCTTTTCGTGCATTGAAGTTGGGCTATCCAACGAAGATCGAATGCGAGATGGCTTCTCGGATCTATGATGAGACTTATCCCCTAACTTCGAGAGTGCGGTTTGAATTTCCGGAGCGAGAAGGGTTACCACCATTGAAGTTCTGGTGGTATGACGGTAATCCTCGCCAAAGCTTCGATCCTGTACGCCCTAAAACGGAGGTTGTTTCTGAAGTAATAGCCCTTCGGGGAGGCAAGCTCCCTGGAAGTGGTGCTGTCATCATTGGGGATAAGGGGAAGTTATTCTCCCAAGATGATTATGGCGGGAACCCTTACGTGATGTTGAATGGCGAGAAAGGATACCGTGATGCTGGTCAGCACGAGGCTTGTAAGGCGATCCCGCAAGTCGTCCCTCGATCTCCTGGACACGTTGAGGAGTGGTTTGAAATGATGAAAGGTGGTTCTCCAGCTTACTCAAATTTTGAGATCGCAGCTTACTTGAATGAAGTGATTTTATTAGGATGTATTGCCCAACAAGTGGGAGAGGGACAGCCCATTGATTGGGATGGCCCTAACATGAAATCGACGAACAATGATCGTGCCAACCAATTCGTGAAGAGAGACTACCGCGAAGGTTGGGCCCCGCGAATCTAAATTGAAGTTTCCTGTTATTTCGGGAGAGCTAGGAGATCTTAGGTTAGGCGCCTGGGGCCGAAGCCGGGCCCATCGTTTGATCTCTTTCTTGGCTCTTGCCTAAGCAGATTAGAGTCGATACCGCGCGATATAAGATCGCGCGGTGTTTCAAGCTCATCTTGGATTTCGAATCGCTTCACAAAATACCCATTGCGCTACGTGGGTGAGAGTGCTTTTTTTCGAGGTGGCTGAGACGGAAACCCCAGATTTTTCGACTTCTGGTCTGGTGCCTGTCGGTCGGTTTCAATCACCGGAGGAAGCGCAGGAATATGCCTTGGTCGTTTTGGCAATGAGGCTGGATTGTCTGATTACAGTTGAGGAAGAGGGTGGTTACTTAGTCCACGGTGACAAAGCATTTGTAGAGGCGATTCGGAACGAGTTCCAACTTTACCGAGAGGAGCAAGTCTACCAACCTTCTCCAATCGCGATTCCAATTTTTGGTTCGGGAGTAGAGCTTGCTCTGCTTTGGATCGGAACTCTTCTTTTTTGTTTTACCCGGCAAATCCAGTATCCAGAAGTTGAGATAAAGTATGTCAGCTCGACTATTGGGATCGTTATCGAGGGGGAATGGTATCGAGCTTTTACCGCTTTGTTCCTTCACGCGGATATGCCGCATTTATTGGGTAATGCTGCATTTGGTTCAGTTTTTGGAATCTTTGTCGCAAATTCTTTTGGGCCATTAAGAGGATGGGGGCTCATCATATTGAGTGGGTTTATTGGGAATCTCCTTAATGTGTTTATTCGATTTCCGGAGAGCTATTTTGGTCTGGGTGCATCGACTGCGGTCTTTGGGGCTCTTGGCTTGTTGGTAGGTTCTGGCTTGGAGGTGGCTTGGCGCGAGCGTTCGTTCCGAAAAGGGCTGAGGTCATTCACCCCGTTATTGGCTGGGTTGATGATCTTTGGGATAAACGGAATTGGGGGGCCGGGAATCGATACCTTGGCTCATCTCACCGGGATGGTGTCAGGGATCTTCTTGGGTTTTCCTGCGGCATATCTCCTTGCTAGAAATGCAGATTAGATGCGTAGTGATACGATGCGACTTCTGCTCTTCAGCTTCTTTGCCGTGGGTTCCCTTTTTGCCTATAAACCCGTGCCATTGACGGAAGGGCAAGGAGCTCCAGATTTCAAATTACCAGGAGTGGACGGGAAAAACTATACCCTGAAGGATTTCAGCGGAGGAAAAGCTCTCGCGGTTATCTTTACAACGAATCATTGCCCTGATGCGATCGCCTCCCACGGGCGTATGGTGGCCTTGGTTGATCATTTTAAGGGTAAGCCGGTGAAGTTTGTTGCCATTAATAGTAATTCGCCGGAAGGGCTTCATTTGCCGGAGCTTGGATGGACGGTCTATGATGATGGCTTTGAAGACATGAGGCTTATCGCTAAGGATAGTGGCTTCAATTTACCGTATCTCTACGACGGTGAGACTCAGGAGGTAGCCAAAGCCTATGGGGCGGTTGCAACGCCTCACGTTTTCATCTTCGATGAGAATCTCAAGCTCCGTTATAATGGCCGGATGGACAATGGTCGTCGTAGAGTTGGAGTGGTCGAAAAGAATGAAGCACGCGATGCTATTTCTGCGATCCTTGAAGGGGAAAAAATTAAAGTTGTGAAGACTCGTCCGGTGGGATGTAGCACAAAGTGGAAGGAGAAATCGGGAATGGTCGCAGGGGAAGACCGTAAGTGGAAAGCCCAACCAGTGACCTTGGAAAGAGCGGATGCTAAGACACTTGGGAAGTTGGTGGCGAATCGGGGACGGTCTGGTATGCGGCTTATCAATCTCTGGTCAACAAGTTGCGGCCCCTGTGTGGCGGAGTTTCCGGAGTTAGTGAAAATCTACCGTCAATATTCGTGGCAGGAGTTTGAATTTATTCCCATTAGCCTCGATTCCGCTGATGACAAAGACAAGGTGTTACGGTTCCTAAAGAGAACTCATTGTGGGCTTTCGCCCCGGACAAAACCATTTCTGGATGAAGAAAAAAGAACGACAAACAATTACCTTTTCGACGGAGATACTGAGGATTTGGCAAAAGTCATTGATCCCACGTGGGATGGAGCTCTGCCCTTCACTTTGCTCGTTGGTAAGAATGGTGAAGTTCTCTTTCGCCATTCTGGTGTGATCGATCCGCTCGCTTTGCGGAAGAAGATCGTCGAGCAGGTTTGGCAGGAGTCGGAAGAATAAAAAACGGGTAAAAAAAGAATCATTCTTTTGTTCCTTTTTTCCGATGCTTGTGGCAATGGTGCTGGTCGTTACCTTTGCCATGCCCCAATCGATTGAAGATCTCACCGCCATCTTGAGCGGAACTCCCGAGTTGACTGTCACTGAGCCAGAATCCGGCTTTCCTGTCATCGAAGTTCAAACTCCTGTTTCAGCAGCCACTATTGCTCTCCACGGAGCGCAGGTTCTCACTTGGGCTCCGACCGATCACCCACCGGTTTTATATGTGAGCCCGAAAGCTAAGATGAACGAGGGGAAAGCTCTCCGCGGTGGTATTCCCATTTGTTGGCCATGGTTTGGAAATCATCCTGACGATCCAGAGATGCCAGCGCATGGCTTTGCCCGGACCCGCTTTTGGGAGCTCGTCTCCGGCGAGATGGTGGGCAAGATGGCCACCCTTGTTTTTAAACTAGTTTCTGACGAGGAAACCAAAGCTCTTTTTCCCTTCGACTTCGAACTAACTGCAACGATCCGTGTCGCAGATAAATTGCGGGTGAAGTTGAACATGAAGAATACTGGCGAGGAGATCTATAAAGTGAGCTCGGCACTCCACACCTACCTTTCGCTCGGTGATATTGAGCGTATCCAACTCGAGGGAGTTAAGGGATCCCACTACATTGATCAGGCGAGCGATGACAAGGAGCCTGTTTATCAGGAAAAGAACCTCCAAATCAAAGGTGAGGTGGATCGAATTTATCAATCTATGTCGTCGGTATTGATTCGCGATCTTGATCGCTACCGATCAGTCTTTGTCGACAAGGCCGGATCACGATCTACGGTCATCTGGAATCCGTGGAAAGAGAAATCAAAGACCCTCGCCGATCTACCGGATAAGGCTTACAAAGAATTTGTTTGTGTGGAGTGTGCGAATGCCGGAACGGACAAGCCCACCCTGCGCCCAAATGGATCGCA
>JAKMGP010000319.1 GCA_022424905.1 Akkermansiaceae bacterium
GTATCATTGCTAAGCGAGGAGACAGATGAAGACCTTGGCCGAATCCAAACCATCGGTGCTCGTTATTCTCAAGGCGAGATCTCTCTCGACTACGCAGCTCACGCTGCTTGCCGGTCTTGCGGTTCCCCTGGTGGTGGGTGTCAATTTCTCGGGACCGCTGCAACTGCTCAAGTGGTTGCTGAAGCACTCGGCCTCTCTCTTCCCCATTCTGCCCTCGCACCATCCGGAACCGAAATCTGGAAAGACATGGGACGCCGATCTAGTCTTGCGATGCTCGACCTAGAAAAGAATGGCCTTACGACCGCCGATATTCTTTCTGAAAAATCGCTCGAAAACGCCCTTGCCCTCCACTGCGCCTTTGGAGGCTCCACCAACCTCATCATGCACCTTCCAGCGATTGCCCATCAGGCTGGGTTAAGGCGTCCCAAGGTCGATGACTGGCGTCGTTTTAATGCTGAGATTCCACGCCTCGTCGACGCCCTTCCGAACGGCCCACAACACTTCGCAACCGTCCAGGTCTTCCTTGCTGGGGGAGTCCCCGAGGTGATGCTTCACCTTCGTGACATGGGAAAACTTCATCTTGATGCTATGACTGTCACCGGACAAACCGTTGGTGAAAATCTAGAATGGTGGGAAAATTCCGAACGCCGTATTCGTCTCAAGGAAAAGCTCACACAACTTGACAGCATTGATCCTGATGACGTCATACAATCCCCGGCCCGAGCCCACGAAAGTGGACTTACCTCTACCGTCACCTTTCCTCGAGGGAATCTTGCACCCGAAGGTTCGCTTATCAAATCCACGGCCATAGATCCCTCGCTCATTGATGATCAAGGGATCTATCTTCATGAAGGTCCAGCCCGTGTTTTCACCTCTGAACCGGATGCCATCGCCGCTGTTAAATCAAGCGGTGACGACCGCATTTGCAAAGGTGACGTCATCGTCCTTATCGGATACGGCCCCATCGGTTGTGGTATGCCAGAAACGGCCCAACTCACGATCGCACTCAAACATCTTTCGTGGGGTAAAGAAGTCGCTCTCATCACAGACGGCCGATTCTCCGGTGTCTCAACCGGAGCCTGTATCGGGCACATCTCCCCAGAAGCTTGGTCTGGCGGCCCGATCGGGAAACTCTGTGATGGCGACCCAGTTCGCATTGAGATTAACTGTCACAATATGACTGGTTCTGTTGATTACACCGGCTCCGAAAACATCACCTCTCGTGACACCAACCCCGCTCTACAACCCAACCTTGATGTCCCGGACGATACCCGCCTTTGGGCCGCTCTTCAAGATGTCAGCGGTGGCTCCTGGGGTGGCTGCGTTTACGATGTCGACGCCATCATCTCAAAACTAAAAAACTCATGAAGCACTTCTTCGTCACCCTTGCCTCGATTTCACTTTCCGCCTTCGGCGCAGAAAAGCCGAATGTCTTGTTTATCATCTCGGACGATCTGACCGCCACCGCACTTTCGTGCTATGGCAACAAAGTCTGCCAAACCCCAAACATTGATCGTCTCGCTTCACAGGGAACCCGGTTTACCAAAGCCTATTGCCAAGGAACCTACTGTGGTCCTTCTCGGGCCTCGTTCATGAGTGGATATTACCCACACGCCATCAAGATGCTCGGCTATGGATCACCCCGACCGGCCATTGGAGAGCGGGCTACCTGGGCCCAACATTTCAAAAATAATGGCTACCACACTGCGCGGGTTTCCAAAATCTTCCACATGGGTGTTCCTGGTGGGATTGAAAAAGGCACTGATGGTGCTGACGACCCGGCCTCTTGGAGCGAGCGATTCAACTCAGCAGGCCCAGAATGGAAAGCCCTAGGCGATGGTGAAACTTTGGAGAACAATGCCGACGGACGAAAGCCTGGCCCGGTAGGTGGAAATACCTTTGTCGTCGTCGAAGCCGATGGCGATGACCTTGTCCACTCCGATGGAAAAACCGCTGCCAAAGCCGTAGAACTCATTAAGCAAAATAAAGATAAGCCCTTCTTTCTAGGAGTCGGTTTTGTGCGGCCTCACGTTCCGTTTGTCGCACCAAGAAAGGACTACACCAACTTCCTTCCCTACGCAAAAATGCAGCTCCCGCCAAAGCTCAAAGACGATTGGGCTGACATTCCAAAGGCGGGAATCAACTATAAGACGAGCAGGAATATGAAGATGGACGTCCGTCGACAAAAGAAAGCTGTGGGCGGATATTACGCTTCTGTTGCATTCATGGACCGCATGGTTGGGCAGGTACTCGATGGACTGAAGGAAGCCGGGCTAGATGACAACACTATCGTCATTTTCACGAGTGACCACGGCTACCATTTGGGCGAGCATGATTTTTGGGCCAAAGTCAGTCTTCACGATGAATCCGCTGCTGTTCCCCTCATCATCCGCATGCCGGGCAAAAAGCCCGCTGTCTGTCACTCCCTAGTCGAACTCCTCGATCTTTATCCCACTCTTTCCAATCTCTGTGGCCTTAAGGTTCCCAAACGCTTACAGGGAAAGGACATCTCTATGATGATGACCGATCCTGCGAAGGAAGTTCGTAGCGCTGCCTTCAGCGTAAACGGGAAAGGCTTCCTCTTAAGAGAACAAGACTGGGCCTACATCGCTTACGGAAAAAACGGC
>JAKMGP010000322.1 GCA_022424905.1 Akkermansiaceae bacterium
CGCGGACTTCTTCTTCACTCTTAAAATAATAAACCTCCTCTTCGTTTCCGGTGCGAACACGAATCATATAGGTCGGCAACTTGTTCCCGTCCCGAGCCGCTAGGAGATTACGGAAGTCGCCCCCGTGGCCTTCAAGAGTCCGAACGAAAGTCTGTAATTTAGCGAGAGTTGCGAGGACACTCTGGAGAAGATCCGAATCCACGGAATCACTTGTTCCCGTTTGACGCAATAGCACGTCATCCGATCCTAATTCGATGAGAATCTTATTCATCGCCGGATCATCAGCCACGTATTCTTCACGTTTCTTACGTGTGATTTTGTAAAGCGGCGGTTGCGCAATATAAAGATAACCAGATTTCACCAATTCGGGCATATGGCGGCAGAAGAAGGTTAGAAGAAGCGTTCGAATATGAGCTCCGTCCACATCGGCATCTGTCATGATGATAACCTTGTGGTAACGGACCTTTTCAATATCGAAAGCACCTTCCTGGTCACCATCCCCGATACCGGCGCCAATTGCGGTGATCATAGCCTGAATTTCCTTATTCTGGAGCGCTCGATGCAAACGGGCCTTCTCAACATTTATGACCTTACCACGAAGAGGGAGAATGGCCTGAGTCGTTCTATCACGTCCCGACTTCGCGGAACCACCAGCGGAGTCACCCTCAACAATAAAGATTTCAGATTTAGCCGGATCTCGTTCGGAGCAATCCGCCAACTTGCCGGGAAGACCACCTCCGGACATCACCGACTTGCGTACGGTCTCGCGAGCCTTGCGAGCCGCTTCACGCGCGCGAGCTGCATTGACCGCTTTGTCGATTACTGTTTTAGCTAAGTTTGGATTTTCGTCGAAATAGTTTTGCAGCCCCTCGTAAACCACGGAACTCACTACTCCTTCGATTTCAGTGTTAACCAACTTATCCTTGGTCTGAGAGCTAAATCGCGGATTCGGCATTTTCACACTAATCACACAGACAATCCCTTCCCGAACATCATCTCCGCTAAGGGCAGGATCTTTGTCTTTGAGAATCTTGTTTGCCTTAGCATACTGGTTGATTGAACGAGTCAACGAACCACGAAACCCAGTCAGGTGTGTTCCACCATCCGAGTTAGGAATCGAGTTGGCGAAACAGAGGATCTGATCGTTATAGGAATCGTTGTATTGGAAAACGACATCCACGAAGACATCGTCTTCCATCACCTTCCCATCATAATCGACCTCAACTTTCCGTTTTCCTTTTAAAAGAACCGGGTCGTCGTGCACCAAAGTCTTATTCTCACCGAGTTGTTCAACAAACTCCTCGATCCCGCGTGCGTAGAAAAAAGTTTCTTTTTCGGCAGACTCGGCACGTAGATCTTCCAAGTTGATCGTTAAGCCCGGATTCAAGAAGGCCAATTCACGAAGACGCTTTGACAAGCGGTCGAATTTGAACTCGGTTGTATCGGTAAAGATCGTCGCATCTGGAAAAAAAGTAATCTTGGTCCCAGTGACACCAGCAGGAACCTTATCAACAACCGACAATTCCTTGACCGTCTTACCTCGCTCGAAGGTGATTTCATGGAGTTTCTCGTCGCGGGAAACCTGGGCAACAAACCAATCCGAAAGGGCATTCACACACTTAGCACCCACTCCGTGGAGGCCACCTGAATACTTGTAAGCGCCTTGACCAAACTTACCACCAGCGTGAAGACTCGTTAGAACAAGCTCAATAGCCGGAATCCCAAACTTAGGGTGCATATCGACCGGAATTCCTCGACCATCGTCGGTAACGCTACATGATTGATCCTCGTTGATAGAAATGTCGATCGTTTTACAATAACCGGCGAGATGCTCGTCAATCGAGTTATCCAGAACCTCGAAAACACAGTGATGTAACCCCCTCTCATCAGGGTCACCAATATACATTCCCGGGCGCTTTCGGACTGCGTCTAACCCCTCTAGTTTGTCAATCTGTCCGGCACCATACTCTTGGTCACCAGAGACTCCGACATCGTCGATTTCCTCTTCCGGTCTTTCCTCTGCCATTAGGCCCAAATTCTCCGAAATTATCGAGATTGCGGCAAGGTTGTTTCGCAAATTTTAAGTGTTTTTTCAGCAGATTCTTCAGGAGAGGAATGATCAGGAATTGAAAGCCTGATTTGCGTAATACGCGGCGGCCAAAAGTCCCACCAAAACAATCACACCTAATACCAATATTTTGGTCACCACCGCAACTTCCTCTCGCTCCCGCTGAGTCTCTGAACGCACCTGTGGTGGAAGATTTCTCGGCCGGCCGGTATCCCAATCACGGTCTTTTTCGAGCCTCTGACCCACCGGTGGCCGAACCACTTGCTGCTGCGATTTCAGGCCAGAAGAAACATCGGGCGCGCCCCCTTCAGTTCTCTGATCTGGAGCCTTAGTCGGTTTACCGCAAGAAGGGCACGGAGCGGAAACCCCGGCAAGAAAATCATCAACCGTAAGAGAGATCTTACAATGCTCACACGTGAATTGAATCACGCCATTTTCCACATTCGCCATCGCTCTAAGGATCTCACGAAATCGATGACAATTTCAACTCTACAATTCAAGTAAAGACAACTGCCACTTGAGAAGAATCTCAACAGGGTCGACTCGACCCCCAATAATTTGCTCAAGCACGCCACGGGAGGCGATTACCGAGGGATCAAGACCTAGGTCCTCGGCAATTTGGTTCCGGCTTCCCATAACCTCCTTCAACTTTTGTTCAAAATTTTGATCGTAACGTTGTCGAACCCTTTTCGGCCTCACCGGCCAATCGGATTCAGGGATCCCTTCCGCCTCTTTAATAAGCGCTCGTAATCTTTGACTACGATCAGGGCGAAGCTTTGGAGGGAATTTGATCGCACGCCCCTCAGCCAGATCAGCTGCCCATGCAATTAATTGCTTATTGGTAGCCACCATAAAACTAGGTCGGTTCCATGAAGCAGCCTCACCGTCCCGCCAATTCCAAACGGCACGCAGAAACCTAAGCCCCGCAGATTGCAGGCGACCACTCCCAGAAATTCTCCAGGATTCCTTTTCATCACCTTCCCGCTTCTTAACACGCGTTTGAGCAGCCTTACATGATTCTAGAAACCACTCGTAGCGACCTAGCTCCTTGAGCTTACCCTCCACTTCCTGTGCCAGCGGCAGAAGATACCGGACATCATTGCAGGCGTATTCGAGCATTTTTGAACTAAGGGGCCTCTTTCCCCAGTCAGCCTTTTGAGAACTCTTCGAGAGTTCGACCCCAAAATACTGCTCCACTAAACTCGCATAACCAAATCGCTGATGTCCCAGAAGTTGGGCGGCGATCTGGGTATCATAAAGCATTGGCGGAACCATCTTCCATTCTCCGAGCATCAGCGTCATGTCGTAATCTGCTCCATGCATCCAGATCCGAGC
>JAKMGP010000326.1 GCA_022424905.1 Akkermansiaceae bacterium
CCGGCGAAAATGTCCGCTTCGCGCGTCGATTGCTTGACGCAAAGGGAATTGAAGTTACCTCCGTCATTCTTGTCTCCAAGCCAAACATGAACCGTCGTGGATGGGCCACAATGCAACAATGGTGGCCGGAGGCACGCGTCATCTGCAGCCACCCCAAGACACATTTCCTCCACAATCCCGCTGACGGCCACACCCCTGAAGATATCATCCACGAAATCGTTGGAGACCTGCAGCGAATTATAGAATATCCGAATTACAATTTTCAGACGACTCAGGAAATACCACTTCAGGTTTCCAAGGCCTACGAAAAACTAGCTGGACTTGGATACACGGGACATATGCTGAAGCCGTAGAGAACTTCCCACCCCTTTTGGTATTTCAGGCGGATCCCCTCTTTCACCACTCTCGCCTTCAATAAACTCATCCTAAACCCCTCGCTAATTCAATAAGTCTTAGCACCAATTTGGGGCATAGGTTTAGCTTTAGTTTGATTAGAGAATCCAAACTGCGAGAAGAATCTCTCATCAAAGAAGACCTCCCAGAGTCATAGTCCCTTATGACACGGGCCATTGAGCACCCCTTTCTCCCCCCGATCTATCATCCACCGAACAAAGGCCTGTAAACCCTCCTCCCAGAAGTAAATTCCTAAAAGTAGAGTCTTCTTGCCGCCGCGCATATCCTCACATAAACTGTTGGCTGGATTGACTGACATAGAGTCTGTGGGCATGAATCTTCTCAGCAATATTTTTGGTTTCATTGTTAATTTCGCGGTAATCTTGGGCGGGCTGGTGTGCGTTGCCTGGTTTGCCGGGAGCCTCCTAGTTTACTGCCTGCTGGGCAGGCCGGTGTGGGAGGTGGCGATCGTAGACATGGCAGCCAGCGGTGTTTTCATCTCCTTTTGTGTTTCGGTTTATCGCAGGAGATCGTCGCGAGACGATGCGCGGAAACTTCTAAGTAACGGCAACCGAGAGCATCTCGCACTCAGAACAGCCATCGGCCCCATCGAGGCCGCAGGATGGAAATGGCGTAGGCGGTGCTTGGCGTTCACCGGCCGCTTAAAGGACTTGAGTTCCGCCCTCCGCAAGGACGAATCTCTATTATGGAGATCATTCACATATTGCACGATCGTGGTCACTTTCATGGTCCCCGCTTTCCTTGTTCTGATGATTCCGATGGCAATGCTGGGCGCGACGTGGGAGTTCTGGAAGACTTGGTCCAGTGGTAGCGAATGGATGCGTTCACCTAGCGTGATAATCGCGGTCATCCCTATTTGCTTGGGCCTAGCATGCGTGGCAGTCCAGTTCGTAATATCGGTGACCAGCCCGGATAAATCGGAAACTAGGAAGTAAGGCACCGCGAGCGAAGCTCGATGCCCGGTTCAAGGCTAAGTTCCCCGAAAAGGACATCGAGGCTTCAAAGCCCGACCTCCTGAAACAATCTTCTCGTGGTGCAATCTCCTACCAGCCAGTTATTTTAGCAATCAGCGCGATAGCCCAGAAAAACACCTCCTCCGGCTGCACCTCAAACATCATCTCAACCTCACAGAATCTGATTCTTGTCAACGTTCCTGCCCTTAACTAGAAAAATACGATGCATCTGCACTCTCGATACACCATTTACCTTTTGCTCGTTATCACAATCAACCGGGGTATCCTTTCGGCCCAAAAGATCGTTGCTAATTACGATGAGGAAAAAGTCCCTGCTTATACCTTACCTGATCCACTCTCGCCAGGAGGGAAAAATATAACTTCCAAATCCGATTGGGAGTCGCATGGTCGCGGAACGACTCTGGGATTTTTCTACGATCACGTTTACGGCAAGATCCCAAAAGACTTCCAGCCGAAGATGAACTGGAAAATAGAACACGAAGACCCGGCTGCCCTGGGAGGCATCGCGATCCGGCGGCAGTATCTCGTGACTTTTGAAAACAAGATTAAAGCCCGTTTGCTTGTTTACATCCCGCGAGACGCTCGAGGACCTGTTCCAGGTTTTCTTGGTCTCAATTTTCGGGGAAACCAACTCGTCGAGGCCGACCCCGCAATCATCATGGAAAAGGGTTATGTGATCGGAGGAAAAAACTACGTGAAGAATAACCGCTCGCTCGAGTCGTCAAGGGGGACCGGTGCCGAACGTTGGCCAGCCAAGCTCATCGTTAGCCGTGGATACGCACTCGCCACTGCCTGCTGCTCAAACTTCGACCCCGACTTCCACGACGGTTTTAAGAATGGACTGCATGCGCTCGACCAAAAACCTAGGAATGAAAAAAGCTGGGGCACCATCACTGCCTGGTCCTACGGTATGAGCCGGATGCTTGACCTTCTCACCGAGATTAAGGAAATCGACGGCTCGCGTATTTCGACGATAGGTCACTCCCGACTCGGGAAAACCGCTCTCTGGGCCGCCGCCACCGACCCACGCTTCGCCATGGCCATTTCTAACAATTCAGGTTGTGGAGGAGCAGCCCTCAGTAAGCGTGCCTATGGCGAAACGGTTCAACGCATCAACGGCAACTTCCCGCACTGGTTCAACGACACCTTTAAAAAATACAACAAGAATGAAGCGGCACTGCCCATCGACCAGCATCAGCTCATCGCTCTAGTTGCCCCCCGTCCGATTTATGTCGCAAGCGCCACCCAAGACCAATGGGCTGACCCTACAGGAGAATTCCTCGCGCTCAAGCACGCCGTTCCTGTTTACGAGCTCTTCCAAGAAACCCCCTTCGGAGCTACTACATCACAACCCAAACCAGGAAAGAGCGCTGGTAATCTCATGCGCTACCACACCCGGGAGGGCAAACACAACATCACCCCCGAGGATTGGAAACACTACCTCAACTTCGCTGATCACTGGCTTGCAAAACCGTAAAAATCCCAAGCAGTCACCCTCCGTTCCGCCCCAAAGGCGACATTAAGACCCTCTCGACGAAAGCAAATTCCTAGCAGCGAAAGAGTTGATTAAGCAATCGGACGAAGCAGGTCTGATCGATCTCGGACTCTCCGCACTACCACTCGTTGAAGCGAAGCTCGCAACGGAAGAGCAAGCCTCCCTACGACGTGTGCAACAAGAAATTGTCCGGCGGCTATGCGGTCACCAAGATGCCTGGCGAAACCTTGACTTGTTAATAACGCTTCGCGAGCACCCCAACAACTCTCTGCAAGAATGTGCACTGGACCAATTGCGAGCATTACTCCCTGATGGAGACTCTACCACCGACTGGGTTCAACAGAATCGCGGGCACTTGAAATGGGACGCCAAGCTCAATGCCTATCGCCGATAACCGCGCGTAACCCGGCAGAATCTTAAATCGGTAAAATCCCGTGCCGTATAAGAACCAAGTTTTCCTAGCGTGCGCGTCGAGTATAAAGACTGGCTCCGCGACTCGTTAGCAGTCCGGACACAATCTGTTGTTTTGCGGAAGGGTGAGCGAGTGATTTTCTTTGCTACAATAAAAAACCTTTGGTATTTAAAAGTCATGCACTCCGGTTGCGGACTCCCATTTATTTTTATGCTTGGATTATTCATAGGCCTACCGCTCTTACTTTTCATCACTCAGTAGGTTGGGCTTTTTCCCTTCAGCTCCTCACCAAAAAAGACTTCGTTTCCGCAACGTTTCTATTGACACAAAGCTGCCTCTAGCACGCATGAAGAGTTGAGCCTTACTGTCTTTTCTAGGCCTAATAAGCTCCTTCCCCGCCATCTAAAACTCCCTCCCCCAAAAGTAAATTCCTAGCAGCCCTGAATGCGCCTGCAACTCTTCTAACAAGAAGCAATTACCTAGCAGCCAATCATAGTTTATCGTAAGCTTTAGTTCATGAAGGTCATTTTTTGCTTCTTAGCCTTTATCATCAGTCTTGCCTCCGCAGCCGATGATTTCCCCTTGGTGCCTGGCGATGTTGAGGTCGTGCTCTTTGCTAAAGAACCTCTCGTCAGGAATCCTTGCGGTATAGCCTTTGATGAAAAGGGGCGTCTATGCGTGGGTATGGGC
>JAKMGP010000008.1 GCA_022424905.1 Akkermansiaceae bacterium
GAGCTTAGGCAAAGGTGAAAGGGCGCCCGCTGTAATCAGTTCGACGAATTGTGCTTATTCGCAGCGGCAGGATATTTATCGTGGAGTCTATCCCAGTAATCGGACCAGTAGGTATCATAGTAATCAAGCCCTGCCGTCTTGATGTGTTCGAGTTCCTTCACAACGGGGGCCTTGGCAGGGTCGTAATCCTTAAGGTGGCTCTGTCCGGCCCGTTTCCGTGGCGAGACAAAACGCCACTCACTTTCGCCTAAAACATCAGCGCAGAGTTTTGCAAGGGCTGGATCGTATGCTTTGAGCTGTTCACGTGTTCGGATATGATTGTGGTCATGATCCATGGTTCGATTCGTATTATACCAGCATTGGACACCTTCGGCGAAGTATTCACCGCGATTTTTCCCGGCGTAGCATGGTTTATCTCCTCCAAAAATGATAAGGACCTTGTCGTTTTCAGTTACCATAACAGTGGATTGAGTGCTTTTTCCGTTTACAAGGATGTCGCCGCCATTGAGGCATTTTTTAAGAAGCTCGCGTGGTTGTTTCGGAAAAGATTTAGCGAGAGCATCGAGCAGTAGGACGGGTTTGTTGCCTTTGATCCTCCGAAAGCGTTGGGCGGCTCGTCCGTCATTCCAACGGCCTTTTGCTTTTGAAGTTTCGAAAGCTGTAGTCCAACGTTTTTTTAATTTCTCATCGAACCCTGCGCCATGAATAACATGTCCAAATTCATGGATGAGAATGCTTTCGGTTTGCATCCCCCCCTCGTATTCCATGACGTCTTCTTCGGCAAAAAGGACGACGAAACGATCCTTCTTCTTGGTAAGGAAGCCCCGTTGTCGCCAGTTGTAAAAATCGAGTTCTTTACCTGTTTTATTTGATTTAAACTGGGGAAGGTCAGAGGTGAGTTCATCATGTCCAACGAGGAGGCACAGAACTTTGGCTTCTCTAATTCGCTGGGCAATTTCTGGTTTTAGGTCGTGCATCATACGATCAAAAAGATACGCCGTTTCTAAATGAGTGGTGTTGGAAACCTTCTCTGATGTCGCGACGAGAATTTCCTGAACCATTGTCGTTTTGGCGTAGAATTTTGGATCGAGGTCATATTCTTCGGAGAGGGTTTTGCTGAGAGGTTTCACCTCATGTCCGAAGAGGGCAAAAGGAAGGAGAGTGATAAGAAGGGAAACAAAGTTTTTCATAAGCTCAGATTAAGTCGATTTGGTTGGGGGAATCACAGGAAATTGCGATGAGCCGATTATCTTTGGATTGTGAATGAGGAAGAGTGTCGAACAAGGTTCAAGGCCCCTTCGGAGCATAAGATGATCTAGGAAGCTTTCTTGTGGATGGGGAGAGTTATCTTTTGGTCGTTATAGAAGAGCGAGAGGGAATATCTGGGAGACTGAAGTCACGCTTGGGAAGGCAAAGATCTTTTGCAAGGCAATCAGCCTCCTTAAAGTGGAGCGTAAAGGTGATGACGCCTTTATCAACGATGTGAGCTTCGATTGGGAGACGCGTTAGGACTGGAGCTTCATGTTCAAATTCCACAGGTATGTCCTCGGAATCGAAAAGTGTGCGGGCCTTAGTGAGGATTTTGACCAATTTCCCTGCTTTGAGTCGGTGATCAAAATCGTCAGCGACCCAGATTTGTAAAACACATGAATTTTCCGAGTGCTGTCTCCCTCCGCAATCGAGGAATGCTTTGGAGATTGATGCAACCTCCGTAATGTGAAAATGGGAAGGAGCTTGAGTTTGATCGGGCAGAGTAAGAGTGATGCCATGATCTGGGTGAGACTCCAAAAGTTGGTAGAATTCAGAGAAAGTCATAAGAGCCTGATTGAATTTGAGTTCGTAGGTTAAAAAATTAAATGAAAAATCCCGAAGTCCTGAGACCACGGGATCCTGAAGATAGCGCCGAATTAGAGAGCTAGAATTAACTCGCGGTGCGAACTTTCTTGATAATGCTGGCTACAGTGCCACTGGGCTTTGCGCCAACTCCAAGCCACTTGTCGGCTTTTTCTAGGTCGAGAGTGTAATTCTCACCTTCGACCATAGGATTGTAAGTTCCAAGCTGCTCAATATAACGGCCGTCACGACGCTTCCGGCTGTCGACAGCAACGATTTTGTAGTAAGGGCGATTCTTGGAACCTTGGCGAGTGAGTCGGAGTGCTACCATAATTTTGGTGGTGGGCGCGGAAGCTGCAGTAACTTAGCCGATTTGCCAAGGATTTTCTGAAGGTTTTTCTGGAGTATTAACCCGACCGAACCCTTTCTCTTCTTAGTCTATTGATTATTAAAGGATCTTGACGGACCGAGGTCCCTAATATTTCTCGATCCGAATAAAACTTTTCCACGGTGTAATATTTTCTCGAATTACCGGTCCTTTAGGGGAGCGACCTACTATCTGAGGAATTTGGGGAGCTCCAGATCAAGGGCATCAAGAAGGTCTTGCATGGTTTCCTGAGTTTCGTTCCCCATATTTGAAATTCGGAAGGTTTTCCCTTTGATCTTTCCGTAACCTCCATTGATAGCAAAGCCATGCTCTGTAATGACTGATTTGATCCAGCCGGCTTGGTCAAGATTCTCTGGCGTGATGAAGCAAGATAGTGAGCGTGAGCGGAAGCCTTCTGGAGGAAGAAGCTCAAAATTGTGTTTGGCTCCCCATTTGTGAACCATTGCGTTGTTGGCAAGATGCCGTTCAAAGCGACTTTCAAGCCCCTCTTCGAGCATGACACCGACTCTTTCGCGGAGGGCGTAAAGATGGGGGATAGATGGAGTTGATGGGGTGTTGTCTTTTGCGTCGTTTTTAGCGAATTCACAGAAATCAAAGTAATAACCGCGGTCGTCCATGCTTTCGGCGCGCTCCAGAGCGGCGTCTGATGTGACGAAAACCGCCAAGCCGGGAGGAAGAGCAATTGCTTTTTGAACCCCAGCTAGAAGAACATCAATGCCAAGCTTGTCGAAGTTGATTGGCATGGCCGAGAGGGAAGAGACGGTGTCTACGACTAAGAGCACATCGTCGAAGGATTGAACGATATCAGAGATCTCTTTAAGAGGATTCAGGACCCCGGTTGAGGTTTCGTTGTGAACCAAAGTTACGGTGTCAAAATCTCCAGTAGCTAATTTCTCGCGAACGGTTTGAGGGTCGATTGGTTGCCCCCATTCGACCTGAATTTTCTCCGCTGCCTTGCCACAACTTTGGGAGACGCCATACCATTTGTCCGAAAAAGCACCGCAGCAGAGGTTCAAGACCTTTTTTTTGACTAAATTACGAATACAACCTTCCATAATTCCCCAAGCGGAAGAGGTAGAGAAAAAGACAGGACGGGTCGTGCCGACCACTTGCTTGATTCCGGGCTGAATCGACGAATAGAGCTCTTCGAAGTCTTTTCCACGGTGCCCGATTGCGGGGCCAGCCATTGCGGCATAAGTTTCGGGGGCGACATCCACGGGACCGGGAATAAACAGCTTTGGTTTGGACATGGGGCGGGAAATTGGACCCTGAATCGGGATCTGTCGAGTGGTTTTGAGGGTGGAAATGAGATTGTGTAACCAAGGCGTCACTAAAACGTGTGAACCTCAAATGATAGATTGTTAGGAAATGCGTGACATTTGATGATTCCGTAATAATAATTCCTTGGAACAAGCATGAAGAGACGGAAAATTCTTAAGCTAAGCTCAGGGGGGCTGGTCGCGCTTCCTGCCTGTTCAAGTCAGAAGGGTGAGAAAGGATCCAAAGTTGGAAAACATGGGGCTTCATCGTCAGAATACGGAGATCAGCCTGTTAGGCTTGGGGCTAACACTCAATATCGCCCTCCGGCATACGTGAATAAAGGGTTAAGAAACCCGAATATGAACCTGCCGACCCAATTTACTGGTGAAAGTGTGACGCACTCTCGCGGTTTGTCCAATCAGCCTTATGTGGCGATGACCTTTGATGATGGTCCTCACCCCCAGAACACACCTCGGCTGCTTGACATTCTGAGGACCCGCAACATCAAGGCTACTTTTTACGTCATCGGAAGCAATGTTGATCGCTACCCTCATATCGTTCGACGTATCGTGGCCGAAGGCCATGAGATTGGGAACCACACCTATACGCACCGTAAATTAACCACTCTCAGCAACTCCGAATTACGGAGGGAAATGCGCCGAACCGAAGATGCAATTGTCCGCGCCGCTGCGGTCAAACCCCGGACGATGCGCCCGCCTTATGGTGCACTCTTTGAACGTCAGCGAAGTTTGGTTTTTTCTGATTTCACTTATCCCACGATCATGTGGTCAGTTGACCCAAACGATTGGAAACGCCCCGGACCATCAGTGGTGCGCTCGCGTATCTTGAGAGGGGCTCATAATGGTGCAATTATTTTGGCGCATGATCTTCATGCCCCGACCATTGATGCTATGCCAGGCACTTTTGACGACCTTTTATCTAAGGGCTACCAATTTATAACTGTTTCACAACTCCTTGCCCTGAAAGGTCAGGCTTAGGGGCTGGTTGCTGATTGATTCCTTCATAGTCTTCATCCATGTTTGGCAAACGCTACTTTGCGATCAGGGAGCGCCTTGCTGAGGTGGTATTAGGGGTTGGGCAGCTTGCTCGTGAATGTGGCGGCGAGATTCTTGATCCCGTTACGGATGGGAGCTTTTTAAAAGATCTCCGGAAACCCTTTCTCTTCGTTGTATGCGGTGAGGTTAACGCTGGGAAATCGGCCCTGATTAATGCGCTCTTCGGTAAGCAAATTTGCGAGGTTGATGCTCTTCCCAAGACAAAACAGCTTCACTGGTATCGGTATGGAGAGAAAGTGGCCTCAATGGAGAAAAGGCCAATGCTTGTGCAAGAACTCCGCCCTCTGGGATTTCTTCGTGATTTCGAAGTGATTGATACTCCAGGTTCCAATGCCTCAATCGAAGGAGCTTTGGAGGAGGTCGAACGTTTTCTCCCGGTTGCGGATCTTTTGTTATTCGTTTTCCCCGTCGGAAATCCTTGGTGTGCCGACACGTGGCAATTGGTTGCACGACTTCCAGAAGAGCAGTTGGGTAAGGTGGGTTTTGTCTTGCAGCAAAGCGAATTGAGAAATGAAGAGGATCTCAAAGTGATCCTGGGTCATATGAAGACTTTGGGGGAGCAAAAGACAGGGAGGATCCCCGAAATTTTCCCGGTTTCTGCGAAGTTGGCGATGGAGGCCAAGGCGAATAATCCGCCACTCTCTCATATGCTGAGGAAAAGTGGATTGACGACGCTCAATGAATTTATTTCCTCGAAAGTTTCTCACGATCCGGATCGGCGCAAAATTCTCCAAGAGGTGAGTAATTCAGCACAAGAAGTTTTAAAGAAGATTGAGGCGCGGATCGAAGAACGAAGTGATACCCTTGATAGCGATCAGCGTTTTTTGGCAGAGTTGGAAGATGAGGTGAATCTTCGTCGCGAAGGGCAGGCGATCTTGTTGCTAGAACGTTTGAGCGGGATGGGTGATGTCTTTTTTAGACAAGGTCAAATTGCGACCCGTGATTTAGGCCGCAGGATGTCGATCCCGCGGAGCCTGATCTCACTTTTTCAACAGGAGAAACTTCCATCGCAAATCGAAGGAGAGTTAATCATAGCGGTCAAGGAAGCCGTCGAAAAGCAGGCAGAGGCCGATGGCGTCGAATTGGTGAAAAACTGTCGGAACCATTGGAAAACCGTAGAACCACGCATCCGCGAGAACCTTGGGATCAGCCCTCCTGACTTTGAGCAGGAAAAAGAATCCCTTGCGGGAACTCGTAAGCGTTTTATGCGCCGCCTAGGGCGTTCCGCAAAGCAAGCAGTTGCGCAGCTTAAAATCAGAGGAACGATTGATCTCAAGATAGATAGTCGCCGAACAGTCCTGCGTGGTTATACGACTCTTTTTTTGATTTTGTATACGATTGCTGGGGTTCTCGGTGGGTTTGGTATAGCGACTTGGCCCTGGGTGTTCATGGTGATGGCGACGGGATTTCTTGGAGTTGCGGCTATCTACTCGAAAGTCTCACGAAAAGCGCTTTGTCGCGACTTTATGGAAGAGTTTAAGGACTTGCGACACACTTTCGCTGATTCCCTCGAAAGTGACTACAAAGATGGTGTTCGCGAATTCTATCTTGAATACGGGGGGCTTTTCGAGATCGTTCGGCGGCGGATCGCTGACCAAAAGCTTCTTCTTGAGCCGCGGAAGGAACGGTGGAACGATCTTTTTTTAGAGCGCAAGGCGGTCGACCAAGAGCTCTAATCTTCATACTATGGAATCTTCAGCAGAATCAGCTCCAATTATATCAAGTAGACTTGATAGTGATTTGATTCGGCGGACCCTCAGGGTCATGATCCTCTCTAGAACATTAGAGACCAAGCTTTCCAGTCTCTACAAAGCAGGCAAGATTGTTGGCGGTGTTTATCTGGGGACGGGGCAAGAGGCTTTCTCAGCTTCACTTGGTTGTTGTCTTGATCAGGAAAAAGATATATTTGCGCCCCTCATTCGTGATCAAGCTGGACGAACCGGTTTTGGCGAGCCGCTCATTGAGGCGACCCGCACTTATCTTGGATCTGCTCTTGGTCCAATGCGTGGTCGCGATGGCAACATTCACCGTGGTCGTCCCTCTGAACGTCGACCCGCAATGATTAGTCATCTTGGAACTTCGGTATCTGTCGTAGCGGGTATGCTGATGGCTCGACGTATGAAAGGGGAACTCGCGGAGGTGGTTGGTGCGACTTGTGTTGGCGATGGCGCGACTTCCACTGGAGCCTTTCATGAAGGCCTTAATTTGGCCGCGGTAGAGAAACTTCCAATAGTTGTGTTAGTCGCTGATAATCAATTTGCCTATTCCACTCCTCGAGAGAGACAATTTGCATGTGAAAATCTTGTCGATCGTGCCCGGGGGTATGGCGTTACCGGGAGAGAGGTCGATGCAACGAATCTTTTTGAGTGTCTCGCAGTTGTCCATGAGGCCGTTAAAGCGGCTCGTGCTGGTGAAGGTCCGCAGATGGTCGTAGGAAAGCTTCTTCGGTTGTGCGGACATGGGGAGCACGATGACGCCTCTTATGTGGCACCGGAACTGAAAGATTCTAAACTTGGACGTGATTGTTTGGAGATAGGGATTCAGCAGGTCGTGGATGAGGGGCTAGCGACTTCTGATGAAGTTGATCTTTGGAAAAGCGAGGCCGCTGAAGAGGTGCAAGAGGCTGTCGCCAATGCTCAAACCGACCCGGCCCCTGATCCATATCAAGACGACTGGCAGGCATTTTCATCGAAAGGAATCAACTCATGAGTGTCACTTATATCGATGCGATTCATCAGGCTCAGCGAGAGTTGCTTGCTGAGAGGGATGATGTTTTCTTGTATGGTCAGGACATTGGTGGGTTCGGTGGCGCATTCAAGGCAACCAAGGGACTTCTAGAAGAATTTCCAGGGAGGGTCATGGATTCTCCAATTAGTGAAGATGCTATGGTAGGAATGGCAATCGGTGCCGCCATCAGTGGCATGCGACCTATCGTCGAAATGCAATTTGCCGACTTTTCCTCGATTGCGTTTAACCAAATCGCGAATCACGCTGGAACTCATTACTATCGGACCGGAATCCCCGTGCCCATTACGGTTAGGCTACCCTGTGGAGGCACTCCCGGATCTGGGCCGTTTCACAGCCAGATGGTGGAAACTCTCTATGCTCACTATCCTGGGATTATCGTTGCCACCCCGGCGACCGTCTCCGATGCCTACCATTTGCTCAAAGAGTCTGTCGAAAACGATGATCCCGTCGTTTTCTGTGAACATAAATTTCTCTATCGATGGCTGAAAACTTCAGAGATAGATCCGGAGCCGCTTCCGCTTGGGATGGCACGTATTACTCGCCCAGGTAAACACGCCACGGTGGTCACTTATAGCGCAATGGTGCACGAAGCTGTGAGAGCTGCTGATCGACTTGCAAAAGAGGGTTGGGAGATAGAAGTGGTTGATTTGCGTTCCGTGAAACCTCTCGACATGGATACTGTGATTGCGTCAGTGGCGAGAACGGGTCGTCTTTTAGCGCTGGGTGAGGGTTTCCCTTGGGGGGGCGTCACGGCCGAAGTCGTCTCAAGGGTCGTGGCGGAAGGTTTTCATCTCCTCGATGCTCCGCCACTTCGCCTGAATTCTAAGGATACTCCGATTCCCTATCACCCTGATCTCTGGGCGGCACATCGCCCTACTCCTGAATCGATCTTGGAAAAACTTCGTGAACTTCTTAATCTCTAACAATCATGCCGCAGGTTCCTATCATCATGCCTCAGCTTGGCGAATCGATCGCCGAGGCTAAAATTATCAGGTTGAATATTGCGATGGGGGATTCAGTCGTTGCAGATCAAGAAATTATCGAGGTTGAAACCAACAAAGCGATGATGGGGGTCACTACTCTTTGTGGGGGCACTGTTACCGAGATTCGAGCAGAAGAAGGGGTGGAATATGCAGTGGGAAGCCTGTTGGGAATCTTAGAGGCGACCGAGGAAGAGATTTCCCGGACTGGCGCTCCCACGATAGGAGAACAAGCGGAACCGGAACTTTTGGACGAGGGTGAGGAAGGTGAGGAAGGTGAGGAGGGGAATTTGCACTTCCGGCAAACCGAGCAGAGTTACGAAGAGCCTAAGTTAGTTGAGCCGAGCGTCCGTGGTCTTCCGGTTCCGGCTGGAATGAAAGGGGCCCACTACATTTCCCCTCGAATGAGGGCTCGTATGGACGAACTTGGCTTGCGCGAAGCTGATATTTCGGCAATCGCGGGAAGTGGCGCAGGTGGGCGAGTAACGGTGGAGGATCTCGAGCAGTTTTTGGAATACATCTCCGATTGGCCGGATAGTGCGGCCTCTCCAATGCGTCTTGCGGTTGCTGATGCTATGCGGCGAAGTTGGTCGCGCCCCCTGGCCTCCGTTGGGCTTCCTGTCGTCCTTGATCCAGTTCTAGAACATCGTTCACGGCAAAACCCTAAGCCGGGCCTTACTCTTTATGTTCTTCGCGCTTTTGCGATCGCACTTTCGGAACAACCGGCAACCGCAGGATTTCTGATCGGTGAGAAAGTTGTCCACCCTCGAGCTTACGATATTGGGATTGCGGTTCAGGTCGAAGACGGCGTAGTCGTTCCGGTCTTACGTAACGTGGATCAACTTCGAGTTCCTGAGTTAGCTGAAGAATATGGACAATTGGTTAGGCAGGCTCGCAACCGAAAATTGACTCCCGAACAGGCTCAAGGCGGGATTGCAACGGTAACAAATTTTGGAACCTTTGGTCTGAAATGGGGAACCCCAATTCCGCTTCCCAATGAGACTCTAATTCTGGGGCTTGCTGCTGGAATTAAGCAGCCGCGGTGGAGTGAAGAGGTGGGAGCATTCGTTCCAGTGACCGAAACTGAGATATGTCTTACTTTTGATCATCGCGTTGTCGATGGCGGTGGAGCTGGACTTCTTCTTCAGAGAATTGGAACTCTTCTTCAGGCCCCTGAAAAACTTTAAAAATAAGCGCGGGCGAATTTGGGTAATGAAAACCCGAGCTTTCGCTTAACTTGGAGGGTTCTCTCCGAGAATTGCTTTTAGGATCTCTTCAACTTCAGCAAGCCGTCCGATTCCTTGATAACCGCACGCGAGTTCCCCCTCGGCTGGGTCAATGACGGTAACACCATCGTTCTTAAGCTGTAGAAGGTTCCGTTGGGTTGCTGGATGGTGCCACATTTTCCCATTCATAGCTGGCGCAATGAATTTCATGGTCTTGGAAGGAAGAGCGAGATAAATTGCCGCGAGTGGGTCTGGTGCGAGACCATTTGCAAGCTGTCCAAGGATGTCCGCAGAAGCGGGTGCAATTAGGAAAAGATCGGCATTGTCCGCGAGTTCGATGTGTCCAGGCTTCCAAGAGTTCTTCTCGTCTTCAAGCGAGATCAGGACGGGGTGTCTCGAGAGAACTTGCAAGGTTAATGGTGTGATGAATTCAGTAGCAGCCTGGGTCATGACAATATGAACCTCGTGGCCTAACTGCGTGAGCTGGCTTGTTAAATCTGCAGATTTGTAGGCAGCGATCGAGCCGCTTATTCCAAGTACGATATTCATTTAAGTCGGGAGACGCGCAGTCGCTCAGCGACCATGAGCGATTTGAAGTTCAGATAGTCCTCTTCACGGGTTGCGGAAATAAGGCGGTAGGAATATTCGGGCCAGTGCTCCATTTCTTCGAGAGCATTTCTCATCCTGAGAGCAATAACTTCCTCGGCATCAGTTCCTCGTCCGGTAAGACGGCTGCGAAGTTCTTCTTCGCTAGGGGGCATGACAAAAAGGTCGATCAGGGCTGTCTTGATTTGAGCGTCAGAGCAAGAGCGCACCTGATTGGCCCCCTGAACATCGATATCCATGACAACATCGATTCCGACGGCGAGTTGATTGACGACTTCGGATTTGAGCGTGCCGTAATAGTTTTCGTGAACTTTGGCATGTTCTAGAAACTCGCCGGCATCGATACGTGATTGAAAATCTTTGTGAGTGAGAAAGTGGTAATCCTTGCCATCAGTTTCCCCGTCTCGTGGAAGTCTCGTAGTGCAGGAAATCGAGTAATGAGCCTCTTTTTCATCTGCTAAACGACGGCAAAGAGTCGTTTTTCCGGAACCTGATGGGCCCGAAACCATTAAAAGAATCCCTGTCCGCGAGGTCACATAGAAGAAGTTAGGGGGAGATGCCCACTTCGTAAAGCAGCATGCTGGATTCGATCCTTCTTTTCATATGTAAATACCTGGGCATCCATTTCGTCCACACTGGGGCGTTGGAAGGGGCTTTCACTCGCTCTTGTTTTTTCTGAGCTCCCAATTTGGGGTCGTTATTAATTTCCTACAAAGGAGGGGAACCATTCATTTGGGGGATAGCTGCTATTTTTAGCCGATTAATTTTTGCGTTTTGGAGCTGACCCTTAGCAGACATTGAGTAGGCTGAGGCTATGCCGACGATTGAGGTGATGCCAGAGACTCTTGCTAGCCAAGTGGCGGCGGGAGAGGTTATCGAACGGCCCGCTAGCGTCATAAAGGAACTGGTTGAAAATGCCATCGATGCTGGTGCTAGAAAGATAGAGATCGAGATCCAGCGAGGAGGGATTGCAATGCTTCGGGTTAGGGATGATGGCTGTGGAATGAGTGAGCAAGATACCGCGAAATCATTAGAGCGCCATGCCACAAGTAAACTTCGTACTTCCGACGATTTGAATGGTATTGCTACCTTGGGATTCCGGGGGGAGGCTTTACCGAGTATAGCCAGTGTTTCACGCTTCACGATCAGGAGCCGGGAGGCAGACTCGGCTGAGGGAACTGAAATTAGGGTTGATGGTGGCAAAATAGGTGAACTCCGTGCAAGCGGATGCTCGGTGGGAACAAGTATCGAAGTGAGAGATCTTTTTTATAACGTCCCTGCCCGAAAAAAGTTCCTAAAGGCGGAATCAACTGAAGCAGCACACATTGAGCATCAAATTCGTCTCCATGCTCTGTGCACTCCAGGGATTGGTTGGCTGCTTCGTAAGGATGGTCGAGTGGCCTTAGATTTACCGGCGACCTCGGATCGGAGGGTTCGAATCGAGGCGATGAGTGGTGGAGAATCAGGAAAGGCCCTCATAGAAGTTCCGCGCCACGAGTATCGTGGGATGGTGATTGAAGGAGCGATACTGCCAGCAGCTTTCGCGCGTCGCGGTCGGAAACATCAATTTGTTTTTTTGAATGGTCGCCCCGTTGAGGATTATACCATCTCAAGGGCTATTCGTGAGGCGTTTAAGGGTGGGCTTCAGGAGGGGCTCCAGCCGGCAGCATGGTTGTGGATTCTTATGGACCCGGCATTGGTCGATGTGAATGTGCATCCGGCAAAGCGCGAGGTTCGCTTTGCCGAACCTGCGCAGGTTCGGATTGCAATTCTTGATGCAATTAATGAGGCGCTGCGACCAAAGGAAGTGAAAGCTCCAGAAATCTTGGTGGAGCAAAATCGTCCTCTTCAGTTGGGCGAGGATGAAGAATCGCAAGAAGTCACTCGTGAGGATGAAGAGGTCCCAGTTCAACCTTCATCAACTGTCAACACAATCGCTTGGCGTCATGAAGAACAGAAGGAACTCAAAGTCACGCCAGAAAAAACTTCAAAGACACCGGAGTTTCGAATCGTGGGAGCTCTATCGAAGCGCTACGCCCTACTGGAAGGAGAAGAGGGGCTAGTCTTACTTGAACCTCAGGCTGCTCGTGAGCGGATTTTTTATGAACGACTTATGAGCGATCAGGGGGAGATTGAATCGCAAGGATTACTGGTGCCAGTTCTTTTAGAATTGGACGTTCGAGATATTGATTTGTTGATGAGGTTTCGCGAACACTTTGACCAAGCGGGGTTTACTTTGGAATCGTTTGGAGGGCAAACTGTCACGATTTCTGCAGCACCGTCTTTTCTAAATCAGAAAGATATAAAACGCGCACTGATCGACTTGGTGGACTTGGTGATCGATCGAGAGGGTTCTTCTCGAGTGAAGAGATTGGCCTATGAGGGGTTTGCTTCCAAAGTTTCTTATGTGTTGGCACGACAAGAGGGTTGGAGTGAATCGTCGTTATCAGCTTTGCTTGAGGATCTTTTTAAATGTGATTTACCCTACTGCGATCCAGCGGGGCGCCCGACCCTTGTGCAGATCTCATTCCAGGAACTTGACCGCAAATTTGGCAAGAACTAATCCTCTCCCGGGGGAGCGCGATACAAATGAGGTTTTTTGTTGAATGGGTTTCTGATGCAACGATAGGGAACTACTTCGAAAAAATTGAACGCAGGATCACAGAGATGAGGAACATGGCCGCCAGAGTAGCTGCGATACTGGCGCCAGCACCAGGAAGGTCGAAGTGGATATTCAGGTAAAGTCCTAGTGCTGATCCGGCGGCTCCCACTAGACCACTTAAAGGAAAAAGGGTCTCAGGACTCGAAATGTAAGGGCGCACGATGGCTGCCGGCGTGACAATCATTCCGATTGCAAGAATACAGCCAACGGCTTGCAGTGTAGTGACGAGGACAAGAATAAGAACGGCAAACGAGGCATACTCCAGTAGGCGGGTTCGGATTCCAAGACTAGCAGCGACTTCAGGGTCGTATAGCTTGATGACGATCGCGCGTCGAAAGAGGGAAAGTAAAGCAACGGCGATGATGCCAACAATAAAGCTCATCCATAAATCAAAATCAGAGAGTCCGAGGATGTTTCCGAGGAGCCAATTCTCAAGATCTTGATTCGATCCAAGTTTTAGCAACACCATAATTCCTGCAGCAAATGCACCTGTGTAAAGGACGGCAAGGACGGTATCATCACTTATTTTTGTGACTCGGGATAAGAGAACTGTAAGCACTCCAATAATGACTGCTGCAATGACAGCTCCGAAAAAAGCACTAAGAACTCCGAGGCCGACGAAATAGGCGGCAAGTGCGACGCCAGGAAGAAGGCTATGACTCAGGGCCGTCAGTTTGAGAGGGCTTCGGTGAAGAAGGACAAACGCGCTAGCGTATCCGTTAACGAAACCGATAATGAGTGTTGCAAGAATCGCCCTTTGGTAGAGCGGGATATCAAAGAGCTCGTTCATGCGCGTGCGGGTGGCAAGAGTGAAGGGTCTGTTTCACAGACTCGCTTTCCATGACCTTGGTCGCTTCTCCAAACTCAACCTGTTTTTGGTCGAGGACGAGGGCATGAGTGAAAATTTGGGTGACGCTTTCTAGTTGATGATGGGAAGCAATGATGAGATGGCCGCTTTTCGTGAGTTCTATGAGTGAATCTGATAAGTGGCACCGGCTCTCAATATCTAGTCCGTTAAATGGCTCATCGAGGAGTAGGACATGTGCTTCTTGAGCAAGAGCTCTGGCGATAAAAGTCCGCTGTTGTTGCCCGCCTGAAAGCTGGTCGATTTGGCGATGGGCAATATCACCAAGGTTCATAAGGTCGATTGCTTCATTGATTTTTTCACGATCAATTTTCCGAAATCGATGAAGATGGCCTAAGTGAGGAAATCGTCCCATAGCGATGACGTCTTTGACTCGAATTGGGAAATTACGTTGGTGTTGATCGACCTGTGGGAGGTATGCGATCTCGCGGCGGGCCTTGGTGATGGGATTTTCACGCCACTGAATACTTCCCGATTGTAAGGGAAGTAATCCAGCAAGAAGCCTGATTAACGTGCTTTTCCCAGCTCCATTCGGACCTAATAAGGCAAGGCGCTGACCGCAGTGGGCGGAGAAGTTGACCTCGCGCAGAGCCTCTTTATTTCCGTAACAAAAGCCAACACCAGTGAGGTCGAGTTGATGGTGTTCGTGGCTCATAACTAGCGGTCCAAAGTGAATTTTATTTCCTCGGTGAGCTCAAGGAAGCCCCAAAGAGTATGATCACGATCGGGTTGGCCGTCAGGTCTTAATGTCAGAAGGATGGCTGATTCCGGGGTGTTCTCTGGCCATGTCGCAGTGACAGTAAAAACGATCTCACGGTCTTTTGGAAAGGAGATCGTTTTGATGTCTTCATCCGCAGTGAAGGACCAAGTGGTATCAGCAGTCGATACTTCAAGACTCTTAAATGGATGCGCAGCTTTGATTTGCAAATCAGCTTGAAGCAGGGGTCCCACATCGGCCTTTTCAATTTTGGCTTGCTGGTAAGGCTCTTGGTTAATCACCTTCGCAAGCGGCCAACCTAGGGCTGCGAGTGGTGCCAGAGGTAGTAAGCTGGCCGTGAGAGGAGATCGCGTCATGGTCTTTATTTTAGTCCAGCGACAATACTTGCTACGTTGGCCGTGATCATTGCTTGATAGCTTGAAGTTGATCCGTCTGCGATAAGAGGATTGCCAACTTTGGCGCCAGTCTGTTTTGCAATTTGCTGAAGAACCTTGGGATTTGCAGTTTGTTCAGGAAAGACCATTGGAATGGCCTCTTTGCGGAGTTGTTTAATGGCTCCGGCAAGCTGGCTTGCAGAGACTTCTCCTTGAGCACTCAGCCCCTGCACAAAACTCGCCTTGAACCCATAACCTTTACAGAAATACCCGAAGGCAGCATGGGCAGTCACAAGGTGACGTCTTCCCCGGGGAATAGTGGCGACTTGCCCCTTTACCCATCGGTCAAGCTGGGT
>JAKMGP010000021.1 GCA_022424905.1 Akkermansiaceae bacterium
CGATTAAAATCGATCGTTCCCGCGAACAAAGAACCCGGAATGAGAACCAAAATAAGGAGTTTTTTCATAACTGAGAACCTAGGTGACACTGTCATTAATTATCACTTTGGAAGAATAGCACAAGAAAGCGAAAATGAGTTGTGAACTACAAAACGAAAAATAAAGCTTAAGTCTTTCGGTTACTAGGTATTTTGGGGGTCTGACTATGACCCACCTGACTTTAAAGTTCTCAGCGACCAAAGATGCTCTTTACCAAGCCCCATCCACCATTTTCGGATGCTCTCGTCTCAGTGCCCTAAAACTAAATGAGCTCAACCCACTGACCTCTCAGCTTTCACTTCCATTCGTTGGTCTCAAAAGATAACAAACAGTAGAAAACCTAGATCCGCCTGTGGTCCAGGATCATCGCGGACCTCTACTGGGATTTCGATGACATTGTTCTACCCTGCAATCCCTTTGGATGGAAAAACCTACCCCAATTTTCGTAGCTTTATTCCTACTTTTGGTAGCGCAGAAATGAAATGGGCGGATACTTTTCCCCTAAAGGCATCTTTCGCCCTCATCCTAAACCCCCTTCCAAATTGATTTCATGAATTTTACCGCATCTTTGACTTTCGCCGTTGCTCTAACAAGTTTGGTGGTCAGTCTCCCATCTGCTTCCGGCGCCAAAAAAAACGCGGCACAAGCCACCCTCACGGCCACCGGAAAAGAGCTTGAAGCAAACTACACTCAGCAAATGGAAACATTGAAGAAGGAGCTCACTCGCGCCCTACCTTCAGTCAATTCCCAAAAAAAGACCAATTTAACTGCGGCACGCGAAGCTGAGAGCGCCGCAATCAAGCAAATCGAGGAAGCCCGAAAAAGAATGGGAGAGATTTCTTCTGCCAAAGGCCTTGTCGGACACGCCAAAGGCAAATGGATCGGTGGAGCAAACAAAGGAATTTCGAGCGCCGAAGCCAAACTCAAGAAAGCCAAGACAGCTTCGGAACGTGAGGAGGCCAAAAAGGAACTCGCCCACTGGCAGCAAAATAAGAAGGACGGCGAAGCCGCACTCGCAGAACGTCAGGCTAAGCTTGATGCCGCTCTTAAGAACAAGGAAAAATACGAGAAGGCGCTCAAAGATGCCGAGAAAACCTTAGCTGACTCGAAAGCCGCGACAATTGCTGCCGTGAAAAACCTTGGTCTTACCAAACAACTTTCAAGCAATAAGCTCGACGCCAAATTAGCTCGCTATTCCATTCTTACCGAAGCTACTCCAGCAAAGCTTGCAGCCTTCGCCCAGCAGGGAGGGGAACAAAAGGATCTCATCCAATATATGCTTTCGGCCGATGATCTTCTCGTCGAAATGGCCGTTGCCGACGGTGCTAAAGATGGCAACTACGGGCCCGCGATGGAAATATACAGCAAAATCTGGAAGGCCAGCGATAAAGTCGGCGTGAGTCCGCTGCGACGCCTTGCACTCGCAATAAGCCTCGAACATGCCACTCCGGTCAAGCAACGGAATGCCGAGGCAAAAGAGGATGCTCCTGAATTCGTCGATCCAGTGAAGCGCTACCTTCATTACGAAAAAGCGTTTCTCGCCGGCGAGCTTGATCCCGCTTTCAAGAACCTTACGACGTGGGACTACCGCATGGTGGTCGACGGAGAAGAACCCGATGAAATACTCACTTGGGGCCGCGAAATGCTTCGTAACTATCGTCCCGATCACGTTACCACCAATGATTATCGTTGGCGCTACGTTGCCCTTGTTCGCAGCGACATCAAGTATGGTTCGCAGGACAACAAATACGACAAACCCGATCTCCAGTTCTTCCAAAATATTCTTATGAACGGGGGCATCTGCGGACGTCGCGCCTTCATTGGGCGTTTCATCTTACGAGCCTTTGGAATTCCCACCACCGCCCGCCCGCAGCGCGGCCACGGCGCTCTAGTCCACTGGACACCAGACGGGTGGGTTCCCTGCCTCGGAGCAGGATGGGGAAGCGGCTGGACCAAGGGACGTTATGATCGTGATCAAGATTTTCTCGCCACCACTCAAGCTCGGGCGGCCGGCGACGCCTTCATGATGGTGAAGCGCGCCCAATGGATTGGCGACGTAGCCGGAGAGAAACGCGTTTATGGATTACAATCCCGCACCAAACCTGAATTCTGGTATGGAGCATCACTTTATCTTCAGAAGAACGTGATCGCATCCGCCCAAGCGAAGACGCTCGCCGCCGTCGGCACTGACATCGGGGAAGCCAACGAAACTAAAGAGCACGTCGAAATTGCCAAAGTGAAGATCACCGAAAAGGACCGCAAGGTTTCCGCCGACAAGAAAGGCATCATAACGATCCCAGCTTCCGCCACCAGTAAGCCTACGAAGAGCACCGGAAAAATTCTCTTCCTCGACAGCGTGCTTGGCGGAAAACAACTCCACTACAGCCGCACCGGCGGACACCAGACTTTTGAATATACCTTTAGGGCTCCTACTGCTGGAAAATATCATCTCACGGCCCGCGTCGTTACTCCGAGCTGGCGCCAAAACCTTTTTGTCTCTGCTAATGGCGCAAAGAACAAAGTAGAACTTCCCCTCCCACACACCGTTGGGCTCTGGGAGAAAACCGAAGCGGTAGTCATCGAACTCACAGAAGGTGAGAACGTCCTTACCTTCTCACGTGAAGGCGACGTCAAAGGGGTGACCATCAAGGACTTCACTCTTACTCCGATCTCTAGGCAAGTCACACAAAGGTAACTTCGTTCGCGCTTCGCGCTCTTTACCACTTTGCAACCACTTGCTCGATCACATCGAGGGTGTCGTCGATGTCACCTCTCGTGTGAGCCGCTGAAATGAAACCTGTTTCATACGGGCTTGGGGCCAAATAGACCCCAGCTTTGAGACATCCCCAGAAGAGCTTCTTAAAAATCTCAAAATCCTGCTTTTGCACAGTTTCGACATTCACAATCTCCTCATCCACGAAGTAGAGACAAAACATTGAACCCACCTGATTCACGCGGTGAGGAATTCCCTTCTCAGTGAAAATTCTGCGGAGTCCATCCGCCATTTGGGCACCGATATCCGCGAGATAATTGTAAGAACCTTTTTGTTCAAGTTCGCGGAGCTGAGTCAGGCCCGCTGTCATCGCGAGGGGATTTCCACTTAAAGTTCCGGCCTGATAAACGGGGCCATCCGGAGCGAGCATGTCCATAATGTCAGCGCGGCCGCCGAATGCCCCGACCGGAAGTCCACCCCCAATCACCTTCCCCATAGCGGTGAGGTCAGGGTCAAAGTTCTCAAGCTCCTGCACCCCACCTTTCGCTAAGCGAAAACCCGTCATGACCTCATCGAAGATGACGAGCGCTCCATTTGCTTTGGTGATCTCACGAAGCTTTGTTAGGTATCCTTCACGCGGAAAAACGAGCCCAGCATTGGCAGGATAAGATTCAACGATGATGGCCGCAATTTGCTCGCCGAACTGTTCAAAAACTTCTTCAAGGCGCTCAACATCATTGTAAGGTAAGGTGATCGTCTCATTCGCGAAAGACTTTGGAACCCCTGCTGAATCAGGCTCTCCAAAAGTCAGCGCGCCCGATCCCGCCGCCACCAGCAAAGAGTCAGCATGGCCATGATAACAACCCTCAAATTTCACGATCTTATCCCGCCCGGTGAAACCGCGAGCCAAACGGATCGCCGACATCGTAGCTTCCGTCCCTGAGTTCACCATTCGCACCTTTTCAACCGATGGAACCCACTCTGTAATAAGCCGGGCCATTTCAACTTCCTTGGGGTTAGGAATTCCATAAGAGATGCCATCTTTAGCTGCCTGATGGATCGCCCCGATAATCGAATTCGGAGCGTGCCCAAGAATATTGGGCCCCCATGAACCGATGTAGTCGATTAAAGAATTCCCATCAACATCTTCAATGCGAGCCCCTTTGGCACGCCGCACAAAAAAGGGATCGCCGTCCACATTCCGAAAAGCCCTCACCGGCGAATTTA
>JAKMGP010000023.1 GCA_022424905.1 Akkermansiaceae bacterium
TCCAGCTACTGGGCCTGATATTGCGATTTCATCCGCATAAGTTGCGACATCAGAAGTCGTCGAGGCGTCCACCCCAGTCGCAGAGTTAATCGTCACGTTAGTCACGACCTCTCCATTGGGCAGAACGACATCTCCATCTTTATCGAGGGTTGTAAAGACCGTGTCATCCAAGGCTAGCTGGTCACCATAGATCTTCTCCTGCTCATTTGCAGTCAGAGTGATGGCACGTGGATCCACCTTCAGAATACCCTCAGTGTAGACAACGTTGTATCCATTGTTGCTCGCCGCACCATTAGCAACAATATCGTGAGTTCCAGCATCTGCATCTCCAACCTCTCCGGCGGATGTAGTCGTCACTCCGCTAAGATCAAGGGCATTGGCAGTGGTATCGGCAATAAAAGGATCACCAAGAGGAACCGAAACAAAGTCACTCGTAGTTACATCGACCGCTCCTGCCCCGGCGAGAAGATTGAAAGAGTCACCATAAGTCTTAGAGCCACCTTTGGCCGTTATATTTACCGTCGGCTGATTAATGTAGTAATACTGATTACCAGTGATGCCTCTAGTCTCCACGGCATCGAAGTCGGAAAGATTGAATTGAGCCCGGGCACCACTCTGAATCCCACCGTAAATGTGGTTGGTAGCGTTATTTACTAGGCCATTATTTTCAGGAGTCGGCAGGCGGATTCCAAAGAAACTTTCCGCCAGGTCAGTCCTGGCAATCGCCGTAGAACCGGTATTATTGGTTAAAAGACCAGTATCAATGAAGATATCTGATCCACCAAAGGTTTGGATATTACCGCCGAAAAAATTAACTTGGTCAGTTGCGGCAATATAGACTTTGGAATTATTTTCACCAGTAAAACCGCTAAGAATACCGCTGCTAAGGCCAGACAAAGTCAGCTTTTGCGCGTCGATAATGACCGAACCACCGTTGGCATCAATGATCGTATTATTTAATAAGACCTCACCACCAGCCGCCATCGAAATCGTGCCCCTTCCGAGTTCTCCATTTATTCCAGAATGTCGCACATCACCATTCAAGGTGATGTTGCCACCCGCCTTGAAATCGAAAACAGTCTCACCTAGAGCAAAATCCTCCTGGAGGTTCTCAACCGTCACTCCACCACCAACAATGATATCACCATCCGCATCAAGAATGAGTAAGCCCTGATCCCCACGGTTGTTTATTGGAACCTTAATATTGGCGTTAACGTTAATGTTACCATTACCGTCGAGACTTGAATTCGTTTTTACCGTAACGCTAGCACCACTATCAAGCTGGGTCTCGATCGCGCTTGCGTTGAACGAATTCTCTGAATTAGTATCAATGGTAATCTCTTCGGGATCGATCAAAAAATGACCGCCCGAACCAAGTAAAATGCTCTCGACCATATTGTCGAAATCTAGAGTCTTACCGGAAGCCTCGATAAAGCCGCCATCGCCCGTGCTGCTGGTAGCATCGGCCAAGCCATCGAATTGAGTGTGCCCACTGGAATAGACAACAATATGTCCGCCGTCACCCGAATCCGAACTTGCATCTAGAACCGCTGATTTAGCGATAATTGCTTGAGACGCTACCGGAGCGGAGTCTGAGCCCAGATCGGTGCCACCAACTTCAATACGTCCACCCTGGCCAGCTTCGCTACGGGCAGTGATCTCACCCGAAACCTCAACCACACCGCCATCCGAGAGAATCTTGGCGCTTTTGCGCGCCTTGACCGTTCCAGACTGCTGAATTGCGGTCGCGAAAGCATCACCAGCCGAAAACATGACTTCTTCGCCGTCTGCGGTGCCCAAATTTTTAATCCCAATACCATTCTTTGACCCTTCTGATGCGTCAGTGACATCGACTGAAAGTCCTGTTCCTCCTTGCCTCACATGAATCTCATCACCGCTGGCTACAATGGCGTAACCATTATTAGAGACAATTTCTCCATTATTCACCACCTGTTGGCCGAATAAGCCGACTCCGTTCTCAGTCTGAATCGAACCAAGATTCTCGACATTCCCAGTGAGACTAAAATTCTGAATATTGTTCAAAAAATCCTCATTTGACATCTGGCCGGCCGCAGCCATGAAGATATCAGCGCGGATCACCGAATTTGCTCCGAAGGTGACACCGGCCGGATTCACAAAAAAGACCTGCCCGTTGGCAGTCAGAGTGCCATTCAACAACGAAGGATCTGCACCGGTGATTCTGTTAAGAATCGCGGCATTGCTGTTTGGTTGATTAAATTGCACAGAACCTCTCTCGGGAATATTGAAGTAGGAGTAGTCAACAATCGCCTTTTGAGTCGCCTGATTGATAATCGCACTATGGGTATCCAGACCAATAAAATCGACCTGCCCGGTCACTACAGTTGGTGTAGGATCGATGGAATTAGCTACCAACGGAGTAAAGGTTGCCGCAATATAGGACAAACTCACTCGAGGTATAAGTCGATGTTTCATAAGGAAATAAAAATTGAGTAATTAAATTTTTTAAATCAGCCTACTGGAAACATAAATATAAAAGAGTAATCAAAGTTCATAGAACTCTCCTTTGGGATTATCTACTAAACGAGTCCTTTGCTCAAGGATATAACCATCTAAAGTAATTACCTTTTTTCCGGTAGAATCTTTAAATGAGCGTAAAATCGTCCATTCATGATAGAGGACATCATTTGCAAAAGCCGGGGTGAAGGATCCAATTCCAAGTGTAAAGAAAGCCCCGTACGGAACTACCAGTTGATCCATTCCACTACCAGTAATGATCCAAGCGGAAGAGCCGCTGGAGGAAACCTTATCATCTCCTCCAAAACCCGGAAACGACGAAGCCATCCTAGTCACTGAATTGATTCCGGTCGATGTTTTATAGTCGAAGCTAATCTCGCCGAGATCACCCAAAATTAGCGAAAACTCGCTTACATCGGTGAAGCCGGTCGAAATCTCGTCATTTCCAAGCCCACCAATTAAATAATTCACTCCATCCCCGCCCGAAAGCACATCATTAGTTCCAGACTGATCAAATGAATCCGTGGATTCAATTTGCGAAGGATATCCTGATTTTAAAATAACCTTTCCGCTATCCCCTATCAGGATGTCACTTCCATCTCCTGAAGTAAGCTGGTCGGCGCCAAATCCACCAATCAAGATAGCGTCTCCGTTGCCCGAAGTGATTACGTCATCACCTGCCGTGCCACCGTCAACCGAGAAGACCTCCGAAAGTCGATAATCAGCCAATGGAAGCCGTTGTTGTCCGGCATTCCGGCTGTCGATAGTAGTTTGACGAGGGAAGTGCTTGAATTTCACGATCCCATCATCACCGAAGATGATATCTAAATCTTCACCCAACTGATTCCCTTCAACTGAAATAATTTGATCCGAACCGGAGCGCCCAAAGACAATATCGTCACCACGCCCTGAATTGATGAAATCATCTCCCTGACCTCCGATCACCACGTCATTGCCGCTACCGGTAAAGATGCTTAATGGCAACGTTGAACCAGATGCATTCACGAAGTCATCATCCCGCTGCCCCAGAGATTGGACCGTTTGGAACTCGCTGAAAATCCTTGTGGCCTCCCAGATAATATCTCCGTTACGGAAGAAGTTGAAGCGACCGTTAAAGACGAGAATGAACTGCTGAGGACGGATCTGATAGAAGAAATAATCAACTCCTTGGAGAAGCTCCTCCCCTGCTGAGAACAGCTTGACTGTCTCACTCTCGTGAAGTCGGTAATCGATTGTGTATTGCCGTTGTCCAGGAACTTCTGCAACCCTACCACGCGAAACTCTCGAAACCTGAACTTCTACCACAGCATCGGTCGAAAGATCCCCATCGATCTTCAAATCGATCGCACTGAGATCAATTACTACACGGAATTGATCTTTAGAAAGTCTGACTCCGTCAACAATCACCGAAACGTTGTCCTCAGGGTCAGTGAGGTCAGCGAGATTTGGAACGCTACGCATAATCATTCGATAATTGAATTCACTTTCGGTGTTAATTATAAGCGGTGAATTACCATCTGCAGTCAAAGAAGCGTAGACATTGTCGTTGCCCAACCCCGTATCTAGATCAAACTTCCCGGCATCTAAGATCCGGTTTCGGAAAAAAGTAGTTGTAATATTGATCGTATCGTCTCCCGACCCAGTTTCAAATTTGAAACCATTACGGAATGATCCATCCACGCGGTCTGCCTGCACTGAAATTGGCGCCGGCGAGGCCCCAATAATGAACAATTCGGAAGACCAATTCAGATCTTTTTCTGTCATATTCCGAAGAGGCAAGCGGTCGATCACTGACACAAAGTCCCCATCCACAGAAGAAGCATCTGAGATGAGTATTTTCTGGTCACCGGATCCCCCATCAATATTTAGTGTTCCACCAATTCCGTCGAGATTCCCAATGAAGGAGTGGTCACGCTTGACGAAGTCAATATCACTCAAAGAAGAGACGTAGACTTCATCATCCCCACCGCCGAGATCTATATTGGTGGTTGCAGAGGTTCCCTGAATATTTAGAACATCAATTCCATCGCCAAAGTAAAGGTCGACTTGTTCCAAATTAAGGTAGCTCACACCTGATCTATAGGTCTCAAGATTCACAGTGCCTCCGCGGAGCTCATTGACATCGATATCTACTCCATTGATCGCCAGATCACGATGCTCAGCCTTGAAGGTGATCAAGAATCGATCACCGATAATTTCAATATTGAAATTATCGGTAAATGGCATCGCTCGGTCAATATTATTTGGATTGAGGATAGGCTCCAGGGCATTAGTGAGCGCCTCCAACGTAATATTGAAAGGAAGAGGATCCGTCGTCTGATCAAGCAAGGTGATCGTAAAGGTTCCTCGGTCAGAATCGATAATTTCAAGAAACTGCTGCGTGTGATGGGGTGATGAATCCGCCACCGAGGTATAAGTATCAATTATTATTTCAGCCCGCCTGGAATGAGTGTTTGCAACAAGATTAATTGGTCCCGGATCAACCCAGCGAATTGGTGCTACCTCAGTCCCAGCTAACTCGCCAATAAAAGCAATGCCATAGGTCTTGATTCCTACACCTTCCGAAATGAGCTTCACTGAGACATTTGTGGCCCCATAGATCAGCTCGAGATGATCTTGTATTTGGCCCGCAGAAAATTGGACATCGAGTGCAACACCAAGCGCATTGGGACGAGCAACACCTGGGCGAATATTATACCAAGGAACATTAACTTCACCACGACTAATACGGTAGAAACCAGACTCACCCACGACCGTAAGAGTTTGAACCTCGGGAGCAGAATTAAAGCCGAAGCCTGTCAAAGAATTCTCGGTAAGAGTGCCAGTCTCGGAACTGGAATCATTACTATCATTCGCGGTTATTCGGTCGACCCCACCACCACCATCAAAAACAAGGTGTCCCATAATCTTCTCAAGAAATCCTTCATCAGCAGAGATTTCGCCGTTTATGTCAGAGGTTGCAAGGTGCACCGTATCATCTCCTAACTCTCCCTCGAGTTGTAAAGGCCCTGAAGTTGAAGCAATCGCGGCTCGATCATCGCCTGCCCCCATACTGATTTTTGTCCTATTAGCATGAGTCTCTTCGATGGTGAAACTATCTCCAGCAGTCCCTAGCTTAATACTGAGCTCTTCAACGAAGTAATTCACCTCATCGCTCATACCAAGGCCTGTCAGCAATGATGAAGTCAGTTGACCGCTGTTCGGTAACCCATCCCCAGAATCGTCAACATCTAATCTATCCTCACCTTCCTCACCGTCGATAAGGAGAGATGCGCTAACTCCGTCCAAAAGCCCTCCAGATACAGGAACGAGACTTCCCAAACGGACGCTATCATTGTGGGCACCAGTTCGAACGGTCATCAACGCCCCGATCGACTGTATATTCACTACATCCTCATCATCTCCGGTGTCAACATGAGTCATTCCGGCCGTAGAGAGAACATTTACCGTATCTTTCCCAGTTGATGTCGTTAAGTTCGTTTCTCCAATGTGGGAACTCTGGATATTGAAGACATCCCTAGCTGTCCCGAGATCGATATTGAGTTCCTCTACGAAGTAAGTGATGTCATCACTCACGCCGAGACCTGTAAGCACTGAGGAGGTGAGGTGACCGATGTTCTGAGATCTGTCCCCTGAGTCGTCCAGATTTAACTGATCATCACCCAACTCTCCATCAACAGAGAGTGGGCCTTGAATACCGTCCAAAAGACCACCTGTTTTCGGTGCAAGACTGCCCACATTTACAACATCGCTAGAGGAACCGGTGCGAACGGTCATCATGGCCCCGATCGACTGGATGCTCACAATATCACGATCGAGCCCTGTCCTTATATGAGTCGGCCCAGCGGTGGCGAGAACTTCAACTAAATCTTCGCCACCAGATGTGGTAAGCTTGGTTTCCCCATTATGGGTGTTTTCGATGATTACTTTGCTCGTTGCATCATTGAGTTCAATATTCAAAACCTCCAGAGCGAGATAGAGAATTTGGCTTTCCATGTTAAGGCCCGTAAGAAGGTTCCCAGTCAGATGGCTGGATTCTGAAACTTCGTTCGTGGGAAGAACATTCATCACGTCAAGACCGCTAGAATCCCCCGTTGGGCCATTGAGCTTTCTAATCAAGTTGGTGCCGCTGTCATCAGCCAATAGCTCGAGTCGACCTTCGTCGCCGTTTATACCATTCGTTACACCCCGACCACGCACCGTAATCGTGTCACTGCCTGCCCCCGCGATAACATCATTAATACCGTCGGACAATGCGATGATATCATCACCACCAGTGCCCAGATTAATTGACTCAATCAACCGAAGGCTGCCATCGGTGAAAAACTCTGCCATACCATCGTCACCCAAGATCACATTAATTCCAGCCTGAGCCGTAATGGAATCGTCACCATTACCAGCAATAACGACATTCGTGCCCGTAGTCAGATGAATCTGATCTTCTCCACCAAAATCAAAGTCGCTGCTTTCGATGCTTAGCAGATCGGCAGAGCTTGTCTGTAAGGTGATTTTCCCGTTATCGCCGATGATACTCGAGCGAGCATCAACCGCTGTACCTTTGACATTAATAACATCTTTGGCAGCACCGCCCACAACTACATTGAAGCCAGCTCCGATTTCGATTTCGTCCATATCATCTGGAGTGCCTGCTGTTGCGTTGAGTGTGCTAATCAACGTTCTATCACTACCATCGACTAAAACTTCCAATTTTCCTTCATCGCCGTGGACGAAGTTTCTCCCACCGCCAACATTGATAATATCCGCACCTAAACCTGCGATGACATTGTTAACACCGTCAGACACAGTGATGACATCATCTGCGCCCGCTCCGAGGTTGGTGGACTCGATCAGGCGTAATTCGCCATTAGCAAAGAACTCGGCTCTGCCCTCATCACCCAAGATCGTATTATTTCCTGCTTGTGAGGTGATCTCGTCCTCACCAGCTCCGCCGATCACAACATTTGTGCCGGCAGTCAATGTGATCAGGTCTTTATCACCAAAATCAAAGTCGCTGCTTTCGATGCTTAGCAGATCGGAAGAGCTTGTCTGTAAGGTGATTTTTCCGTTATCGCCAATCACGAAGGCTTGAGGATCTTGGTCATTGAAAGCAAGCACAGTAATGGAGTCGGTGCCACTACCTCCAACCACCACGTTTAAGCCTTCTGAAACGATGACAGTATCGTTCCCCACAACTTCAGCGTCAAACGACTCGATAATAGTCGTAGAGTCAGAGTGGACTCTTATACGACCCGCGTCACCAATCACGAAGTTCTGACCAGTACCCAATTCAATTTTTTCATCACCAGCCCCGGCGATCACGCGGTAAATGCCCGAACCTAAGCTGAAAATATCCTTGGAACCAATCAGTGAGTTTGTGCTTTCAGCCAGCACAATATTCCCGAGGGCATCGAACATCACCCGGCCCTCGTCGCCAAGAATGGTGTTCGTCCCAATTCCTGCGATTATGTGGTCTGGACCCGCGCCACCAATCACGAGATTATCTCCGTCTCCTACATCGATACTATCTCCATAGTAGATTTGCCCAGGAGAAGGAGTTGCCACTACTTCCGCGCTTTGCGGCCAATTACGGGGCGTTAAACGGCTACCGTTTTCCCCGTGAACATAGCCATTGTCCCCAATGACGATGTCATCACCATCCTCACCTCCAATAATATCAACCCCGAGGTTACCAATGATCAAATTGTCCCCGGAACCGCCATCCAACAAATCATCAAATTCACTACCATAGATAGCGTCTGAACCCTTCCCTCCATAGACTTTCACCTCCAAGGGAGATCCCAGTGCATCGACGATATCTTGATCGGCCTCCGAATAGATCGTCAACCGTGTCTCAAAGGGCACCGAGTCTATCCTTATAATGATATCATCATCACCAGCACTCGTTCTGAACTCGGTGAGATCACCACCAAATAATCCGTTGATCTCAAGAAGATCAGCTCCGGCGCTTGTGACGATTTCCAGACCCTTGCTAAAGTCGCCACCGTCAGCGCCATAGAAGATATCAGCAGGAGCTATTCCTTTAAGTCCGACTTCTCCATTGGAACCAAGGTTTTGCGTTATCAAATCCCCACTGAGATCGCCGCGATCGTTGATAAATAGCTGATTCTCACCAGCGCCGGCTCTAATGTATAGGTCGCCAACAATGCCATGAATAGTAGAGGATTCGTCAGAAATCTCGAAACTGTCGTCGCCGGCACCAGCATGTATCTCAACCTGCCCTCCAGCTGCGGCCAGGGTATCAACGACGCGAACGCTATCGTCCTGTCCCCCTAGAATGACGGTTAGTTTTTCAATATCGCCATATCCGAGATGAATTCCTTTCGAATTTAATCCAGTTAAGGACAATACTGAGATTGAGTCCCATGCTTTGTTAGTCGCAATCACTGAATTGCCGCTCGGACCAGCTGTGAAAGTAGCGCTTTTATAGACACCATTTACCGCAGGAGCCGCAGGTAATGGCGTTACTATATAATTGTTAGCGTACGTTTGCAGTTCGGCAATGAGGCTACTTGTATCCTCAAATTCTACCGCAGCCTGATCCTTACGGGTGTCGCTCAATACACTCACCGCAACGCGGCTGAGATTTCGCAGAAATTTGTATTGCTGATCGAGCCTCGCCCCAAGAGTTTCCAGATTGATATCACTTCTAGCGACCTCGCTTTCAACGATATCCAGAAGACCCGTCCCGTCGATATTCTGAAGAGATTGAATTTCCTCTAAAAGGGCAGCCTGATCTTCACTTGCACGTTCACTTGCCTTGGACGCCAAGGACCAATCTCGTTTAGCCTCGTCCAATACTTTTTGCGCCTTCAAATATCTCGGATCATCTCGGTGATCTAAGGCAAGAGTCCAACTTCTTCCAAACCAGAAAGAGAGCGTTAAACGATACGGACCAGGATCTCTCGTCAAAAATTCCTCAACACTTTCAAGATTACTTTCAGCTTTTTCATAACGATCAAAGAAGAATTCAATAACAGCATCATTACGGTTAACAATAGCATCAACACGCTCCTTGTCCGTCTGAAGAGAAAGCAACTGCGCCTCATATTTTGCTTGCAACTCCCGCTTAGCAGAAAGGTCCGATGCATTGTTTAGGCTTTCGACATCTGCCTTATACGCTCTCTTAAAAGTCTCAAAATCAAAGACGCCTTCCAAAAATTCTTTCGCAGTCTCAAACTTTCGGATGTTGCTATCCACACTTCTGAAATTCGTATATTTTCCGGTTAGACGGCTCGCGACAGCAAACTCTTGGGTATTTGAGCTAGGTGTAATTCGAAGAGCGGTAACTGCCCCATCATCCGTATCTATGCTAATTAGGTTTCCGAGATAATCTTCGTTGGCATCTACTAGCAACTTGAGACGCTCTGCGATCGATGCGGGCGTATCACCCGCAGCAACGACGTAATCGAACTGCGCCCTTTCTATTCCCTCGGCATCTAAAACGACCGTCCAAATATCTCCCGCTGTTGGTATCCCGTTAGGAATTAGCACCGAAACCTTTTCTTCCAATGGCGCCGACGGCAGAGAAATCTCTCTAACCTCCAAGGACCCGGTGGCTGAGAAATAGTTAGTGAATTCTTTCGCAATAGCTTTAGCATGCTTATGAGCGCTTACTAAACTTTTGAAATTTGCATTGTTGAATAAATCAAGAGCATCCCCCCAAGTAGGAGAACTCTTATCCCTGAATGATGAAGCAAGATCGAAACCAGCTGCAGCCCCGGGTATAGATTGCCAGAGGGCTTTCACATTCTCCATTTCCGTCTTTTCAGTAGTAAAAAGAAGATCCGGAACAATTTGAAGCTCTGCCAAGTGAACCCAGATACCCCACTCATCAGCAGAGCTATTTGGAGCGTTCAGAAGATCCCGGAGCGAATCAAGACCTTGGATCAGGGCGTCGATCTCTATATCGAGGTTATTCTTGGTTATGCCCAGCTTTTGAGCATCAGTGATAGAAGCATTTAACGCTGTCTGCGCGGCAGACTGACTTCTGTAAACTCCTGCCCTAATATCCTCCATCTTACTAATGATTATGCCATTAGTCGCGATTAAGGTGTCAGCAGTGATCGCCGCTGCGTCCGAACCCTGAGTCCTTGATGCTTGCTCGTAGTAATTTGTTAGAACGCTGTTCTCCCTACCACCTGAGTCCGGAAAGTAAGGTAGAAGAGAAGCTCTCGCTCCGACAGCCCTTGCTTTAAGTGTCTCACTTTCCCTCACAAGCCTTTCTGCCAAATCTCTCTTGTCAGAGATGGAATTAATTTTCCGCAATAAGTTTTCGTTAACTGGTATTCTAAAGGTTGTCTCAGGAAGAAGAATATCTACTGACTGCCACTTTCCATTCTTATCAACATAGCCTCTGTTTGAACTAGCCTGTCCCCGTGCTCTCATCTCCAGATTGAGAGTAAGTGTTCCTAGCTCAGAATCAGCCGTCGGTGTGCTATCATACTGATTCAAGATACTCTCAGGATTTATTGAATCAGGATTCCCGACGCTAAAGGAAAGAAAGTAACGTTTCCAACCCGGAGCATTTGTATTCAACCACGTTTTCGTCACGGGCTTGGTCTGATCCTTCCACAAAGGCCATAATCCAAAGATACCATTAACGGCGGACCTTGCCGCTGATTCAAGCTCACTTTCTAGTCTGGAAAACGTTTGGGCATTTTCTCGGACTGCCTTCTCTGCAGTATAGTATTCCACGAGACTATTCTTCAAAAACGCGCTCAAAACCTCTTGTTGGCTAGCCACTAAGTCCTGAATACCAGAACTAAACTCCGTCTTTGCTGCAAGCAATGCACTCTCGATAGTTACACCAAGTTCATTAGCCGCCTGAACCGCAATGGCTCTGAGGTCGTCGGCATCTGCCAATGCCGCAAGCTGAGCGTAGAGCACTGACTCAGATCTAAGTTGATCGGCGATACGCTGGTTTTCAAGATCACCAGCATCGGTGTTTGGAATCGTAAATTCCAAAGCGTTTGTCACTTTGCTGAGTTTACCCTGCTCGAGGTCATGCTGTAATGTGTTCTCTTCAAGCTGCACAACAGCATCGTCCGAAAGACTCTCGCCTCTCACCTCGACACGATCAGTCCCGGCCCCTCCTCGGAGGAATAGTTCACTACCAATTTGCTCTACAGAACCTTCGCCGATTATAAAGGCATCATCACCTGCTCCCCCACGAACAAAGGTCTGCCCCGAGATCGCAAGCACTTTGAAGGTCATCCCTTCAACCTGCGCTCTGGGGACAGCAAATGTAATTGTGGGGGCTGAAATGTAGCCACTTCCATCGTCGGTAATTCTAACATCGACGATGCGCCCATTCTCAACCCTTGCTGTACCGGTCGCCGCTGTGCCCCCAGCTGAAGGAAGGGAAAACATGACATCGACTTCAGCACCCAAGCCCGAAGCCAAGTATCCACTTCCACCATCCAAAATCGTGACATCATCAACGCTACCGCCTTGATTTAATGAGACTACGGCCTCACCAAAATCACCTACCTGCACAAATGTTTTTCCTGCAAAGCGAGCATTATTCAAGGTCAGAGCACTCGATACAGTTGAATCTAGTTTCAGTTTTGCTTCCTCAAATTCATTAAAATAGACTTTAGGAGAATGTCCATCCACGTAGAGGGTGTTCCACTGCTCCTCCCGAACGGTTTCGAAAGACTGCAAGTATCCCGAAGGAACACCCAGATCGACTGGACCGGCGGTCACCAAACTTACACCCATGAGGTCGAGGAGGACCTCACCATCGAAAAGAATCTCGCGATCCTGTTCAACAAAGGCGAGCTTCTCACCTTCCACATTAGTAATGCTTTCAATCGTGTAGAGTAAATCAGTGTCCGTAACCTTAACTTTCCCGCCAATAAGAATATCATTTAAGGCATTTTCAACTTCTTGGTAGGTAGCATTAGCTGAAAGAGAGATCGTATTAACTCCATTCACCATTAGGGTAAACTGCCCCCTACTTGCATCTGGTCTTAGTATCGACTGAACTTCATTTACACCTGCTATAGTGCCCGAGGTAATTGTGGTTGCTGACTTCGTTCCTTCAGCTCCGATCAACATAAGTTCGCTAACATCGCCAAGACTACTATCGAAATAGAACATCCAGTTTCCTTTTCGCTCCGGATCCGGATGCTGTGTTGTTAGGTAATTTGCAACATATCCCGTAGTATCAAGAAAATCATCAAGTTGCATTCTTGCCGTAATGGTATTTCCAACATCATCCAAAGTTTCTTGAAATACTGCGTAAGACACGCCATCAGCAATGGTAATCGTTTCAGCAATAGTACCTGTCCGGCTTGCGGAGACATTGAACCCCTTTCCTCCCTCCTGAAGGATCACCTTGACAGCCTTAGCGTCGGAAACATCAACTAAGGTTGCGACATAGTCTGGATCCGCGTTGATTATTCGCTGGAGGGAATCGGCGATCATCACTTGATCGTCACCATCCGCGACTTGATAGCTGAAAGTTTTTTCCGGAATACCTTGGGCAGACAGAGTGATTGTCCAGACCTCACCAACCGATGCCGCTGCAATTGGAGTAAGAATTGAAACTTGCTCCTGAAGAATTGGGGTAGACTTAAAGGGTGTTTCACTCAATTGCATGCCCGTCAGCGCCAATAAGCGCCCAATAAGCTCATGATCATCGTATCGGTCAGAGAAAGTGATTTGATTTACGAGGTAATCATTGATCATCTCCCCAATACTTTCTTGAGCCGAAGACGATAAGAAAGCGAGTTGTGCGATTAGATCAGTCGATGTTTGGTTACCCGCCTGATCAGTTGGATAAATTAGTTTTGTTGCATCGGTGGTAATTCTCTTTTTATCGAGATCACGTTCCTCAAACACAAGGCTCGTGCCACTTGGGCCGCCAAGCGCAGATAGATTATTAAATACAATAGTTTCCAATAAACCCTCCGGATCCTGCACCAAAACAGGATTGAGAATTCCATCTAGGGCTGCGGCCGCAGATACAACCTGCAGCTGGGCTCGGGCAGGCTCAACAACCTCGTATGCAACAACTCGTGTGACACCCTCAGTTAAACCGACACTCTGGCCATCACCGACTTCTTCCGTTCCCGCATCCTGATAACCATCTACCGAAGCGTAATCCGTCCGTTTACGGGTTGGGAAATTAATATCGAATGTCAATTCACCACCGCCAAAATACACGGTATCACTGCCTGTTCCGGTATTAACCACCATATCTGCAACTGGCCCCATATCGACTCCATAGATATAAACACGGTCATCACCAGCGCCCGTGAGAATTTGAATACGCTCAATATTAAGTAATTCTTCAAGCTTCACGCCCGCCCCATAAATGCGCTGCACTGTTTCACCCGAAACTTCCTCAGTGAATACATAGAAGGTGTCAGCCAGAACTGTTCCAACCACCGCTACCGAATCAAATCCGGCTCCACCATCAATCTTGATCTTTGCATTTTGAACGTAAACCAGTGCATCCACATCTACTTGTCGAGTATCACTATCCCCCTTTTGAGTTACGTCACTACCCTCACCGGAAACTCCACTTACAGTCGCGCTACTACTATCAAGCTCCACTAATTCTTCATCTCCATTTAGGGTAAGCAGGGCCTTGATAAAGAATGTATCATCGCCGTTATCACCATAAAGTTTGATATCGGCTGTATTGTGATTAACCTCAAAATAATCGTCACCTGCTCCGCCATAGAAGTTCATTTGCGATGAGGTCCCCTTCGTGATTTCAGTCACAACTTCAATTACTTTGCCCTCGACTGAAACTTCTTCGGTATCGATCACAGAACCCACATAAAACTGATCGTCTCCTTCGTTACCAAACACATCAATCTCCTGTGCCGTATCGTCGCTGATGATCTTGTCGTTTCCAGCACCCCCGCGCACTGTCACCTTCTCAATGGTTGAATAATTAAGGACCTGGAAGCGGGTGGCATTGGCCAATTCTGTCCGATTGATTGCCATCAATGCATCCGTATCAAGATTGTTAGTATCGCCAAGATTAACGGATTGATAGTCCGTTGCATCCCCGTCGAAATGCGCAACAATCAAGCCGTCGCCATGATTCCCATAGCCACGCCAACGATCATTAGTGAATTCCCGGCTACTATCTCTATTCCGGTCGTAGACAGTATCCAACTGAATCAAATCATCTCCGTCGCTACCATTATAGGTAAGAGTATCAAGCCCATCCACTCCGGAGTCAGACAATTGTAAAAATGAATTCCCGACGACCTCATCCACAACGGTTACGATGTAGTTATCACCCGCTGCACCGCCATCTATGGTTAGCTGTGCATTCAATCCAATTTCATCCTCGTTCCCGTCGAAAATCCTAATCGTATCACTCTCTTCACCGGTCTCGACAGTCATCTCACCGAAATATTTTTCAATTTTGACTTCATCCCGTCCACCACCTGTTTGAATAAGGGTCGTCCCGGAAAAATCACTTTCCAGAGAGAGCTTGTCGACTCCGCTACCCAAGATCAGGATCAGTTCCTCAAAACCGGAATACGTAACCCCTTCTTCGGCCATATCGAAACCAGCAATTGTGCTACCAGTTAATTTCCCCGTTCGTTCCGCGGCATCAATTTGATTATCATAAATCAACTTGTCGGAACCGGCGCCGGCATCAATTTGGAGGCGACCTTTTACATTCGGAGTCTCGCTTGTAGCATTACCAATTTGGTAAACACCCCCCCCATCGCGACCCGTCACAATCGTCTCAGTTCCAATGTGAGTCGAAGGAATGACCAGAGTATTTCTCGCGGTGCCGAGCCAGAGATTCAAGTGATCTAGATTTTGGTAAACGATACCACCCAGACTTAGACCCGCTACTAGCTGATCAGAAAGTATTCCATCATTGACGGCATGATCACCTCCATCATCAAGATTAAGAATATCAGCATCGCCGGTTCCACCGTTTATGCTCAAGATCCCCTTGATCTGATTGAGAGTTCCCAAGTCATCACCAAAGGCCACTAAGTGATCGCCAACATTGATGACATCATTACCACTCTCTGTATTGATTGTCGTTACTGCTGTTACGGGAGCACTTAGATCTCTAGCGTCACCGCTGATGGTCGGAGCATCGTTAACGGATGGCTCAGAAAACGTGATCTTCCAAGGACTAACAGATGTTCCTTCTCCAACAACGTCGACATTAAACCCACCCAAAGCCTCAAGCGCACTTTCAATCGAATTGGCTCCAGTCGCAGTTGCGTCCCAAGCAATCGGTGACGTATTGCGACCATCAAAGTTCAAGACGAAAGTCCCTCCTGTTACACCTGAATTTCGATAAACCGTCTGAACCTCAGTAGCTGAGCTATTCCCCGGGGTTTCAGTCACGACTACAACATTTACCAAATCTACAATGATTGGCGGTATATTGGTCGCGGCCGGGTCAGTGAATTCGATTCGCCATGGAGTGCTGGCGATACCTACGCCGCTCACGTCGACCGAAAACCCAAGCGATTCAATCGCTTTCTGAATGGAATTCGTTCCGGTGGGCGGAGCATTATAGGCTATCGGATCAGTCTTTTTGCCACTGATATCAATCGTAAATGTTCCAGTCGTCGTCGTATAGAGAGTCTGAACTTCATTTGCTGCGGCTCGTCCGTTTAGCAAAGTGCCCACATTGACTCTGCTTCCAGAAGTTCCGCCAATAAGCATTGAATCCTCAACGATAAGCTCCGCAACATCTTCCGCACCTGGAGAAATAAAGTTTATCAACCATGGATCCGAACTTTGACCAGAACCACTTACAGTGACTCCAGGGTTAGCAGGGAGAGCTTCCAAGGCAGCTCTAATCTCTGCAGCTGTGGCGTCAAACGTGAGCGGATGTTCCACACCGTCTGTGCTCTGCCCGTTGAGAGCTAATTGGAACGTCCCGCCGGTGACGTCAGAAGAAAAAGAAATACTCTGAATCTCGTCAACCGCCGCCCCACCCTCGGTGACCGTATTTGCAACCACTCCAAATGGAGTCTCCAGCTGGGAATCGTTGGCAATTAACTCCGGCACATCATTCACTCCAGTTTCCGTGAAAGTAATCAGCCATGGCGAGAAAGAAGAGCCAACACCGGTGACCTCAACCTTCAACCCGCCGAGCTCTTCAATCGCGTTTTTGACCGTCGCAGCATCAGCATCATGACTAATAGGAATCGTCGAACCGCGTCCGACATAAGAAAGAGTAAAGGATCCGCTTGCCGCAGTTGTCACAAGGCTCTGAACCTCATCGACGGCAGCCCTCCCCTCATACACGGTGATCGCAACTGCTTCACCGACCGTTCGGAAGTCAGAACCGATCACACCACGAAGTTCAGGGACATTTCCTGGAGTGAGAAATGCAACACGCCACGGATTTTCGGAGGACCCGAAGCCTGTCACTTCAATCATATTTGGGCCTAGCCGAGCCTCCAATGCAGACTTCACTTGGTCAGCCGTAGCATCATGGCGGAGACTCTCTGTAACCCACGCCCCGTCAAGCCCGAGCTGGAAATGACCGCTACTTGCATCGATCGAGATTGCCTGAACTTCATTATTTGCAGGTAACCCAGCCGCAGGAGCTCGACCTTCATTTTCAGTCCTCACTCTTACCTTAGCTTCTACCACTAAGGTGTCGGTTACGATCACCATGGGCGGCACATCTTGGAGGCCTGGGTCCAGATATGTAATGCGCCACGGATCTTCACCACTTCCCCGTCCGTTCACAATTACCGTATTGATTGTGTCTAATCCCTCAAGAGCCGCCTTTAAGTTGCTCGCCGTAATATTGTAGTCAAGAAGGGCCGTTTGAGTATGAGTCAAACCGGTCGTATCTCCGCCAAGACCAATCCTAAACTGCCCGCCAATGGCGTCACCGACCGAAATCTCCTGAACCTCATTTCCGGCCCGAACTCCCTCTGTCACTGTAGAAATTGTGGCACGACCTGAGAGAGCAATAATATTGACGGTATCATTTCCATCACCCGTATTTAAGGTCGTACTGGCACCGGAAGAATTTTCGAAAATAAAGTTGTTACCTAAATCACCCTGCGCATCACCCAAGGTAACACTCACATCTTCAAGACCTTGATAATTTAGATCTTCCGCAAAGAGTCCCACTATCTTTGTCGGCGTCAACCGTCCGCTTACCGCTGATGTGCTAGATGAATCATCCACGTTTAAGCGATCTGTATAATTTTGGAAGTTCTGATCCTCCCCCAAAAATCCTGCGAAGGTTTCGGTCAAAGTCCCATTTGCAGTGAGTTTAGTGAGCGGGACGGACACGCTGTCATACACCGGGCTGGAAGCTGGATTCTCTGCATTAGAATGTCCACCCGCCACAGTTGAGCTATCGATCGTCCGATTCCCGTAAGAATCGTAATACAGCTTGGATCCAGCAGTGAGAGACTCCAATGAACTCTCAACTGAATTTGCTCCCGTTGCAGAAGCGTTGTAAGCAATCGGAGCAGTCGTATAACCGTTATAAGTAAGACTGAAAGTCCCCCCGATTGCGGTATTTTTAAAGATTTGCTCCGGAGACCCATTTTGCACGGTCGAAATCGTCACGCCGATCGAACTCGTTGGGCCAACGAGTAGTTGTGGCAGATCCTCTAAACTTGGCCCGATAAAGGTAACTTCCCAAGGTGAACCGACTGAGCCCTCTCCGGTGACGCTCACTTTCCCGATAGAGTCCAGAGCCTCCAGTGCCGCTTTCAAATTCTCCGGTGAGGCATTGACTGATATTTCTTCAGTTTCTTCTCCCCGGAAAACGAGGGTAAAGGTTCCCGTTACTTCAGATGTCGAAATCCTTTGAATTTCGGGGGTGGTTTTCACCTCCCCAAGATCTAAGTTCCTCGAATCACCTGTAACAACCGCCGGATCTTCACTGAATTCGACAACCCAAGGATTGCTAGGTGTACCCGCTCCGGTAACGGAAACACCAGATTTGAAAGCACCTGTAGGAATAAGCTGATCAGGAATACCGGGGCCTGACCAATTAGCAAGCAGCGTTGCTGCACCTCCATTTTCAAACATTCGCACCTCGAATCCATGGGCACCTGCGCTCAAATTAGGGCGCTGCACACCAACCCGGGTTGAAGTTCCATGGAGCCCATCGTTATCAACGATTTTCACGCCATCAAACAAGAGAATCGATCCATCATCACTGGTTGTAGAAAAATTGTAAGTTCCAGTCTCTGGTATGAAAATTGTCCCAGTCAATCGCACCGCAAACCTATCCGAGGGCCCGCCCGGCCACTGAGGGAATACGCCACTAGTTTTCGGGAAATTCACATTTTCTACAGTAGCAGTGTAGCTTGGTGTCGCATTGAAATCCACTTGCGAAAGACTACTGATTGGTCTTCCAACATTGAAAAACTCGGCCTTAAGACCAGTTTGCCCTTCGACGACCTTTTCCAGAGCCGCCTGAACCTCGGCAGCCGTCGCATCGTAAGGAATAGCGTCAGTAGTTTTACCATTCACGGTTAAGGTGAATGTTCCACCCGTTCCAGTCTGGTGGATCTCTCGACTTGTTGAATCTCCAGTGATGCTAACACCCACAAGATTTTGGGTTCCAGCGACTAGCTCCTCAATAAGCCCGGCCTCCGACCTCGGGAACAAAATAGACCATTCTTTCGGTGATGGACTAGTGACAGCCACATCGCCCACACTCTCGTTGATTTCGTCCTGGTAATTCACCTCAACGATTTGGCCACGGGAGTCAAGCTTGGCGACATTCACCCAAACCTCATCACCATCCCTGTAAACAATTGGCACCTTAGTAACCGAAGAGCCCTCGCTCTGGAAGACAGAAGGAGCATTATCAACGACCTCTTTAAATAGAGGATCCAGTTCGCTGTAGAGAACGGTCTGAACATCGTCACGAATATTTAAATCCCCCTCAATAAACTGAGTCCCGAGCGCGGATGCAGCATCCAAAACGTTGATAAGGTCGTTACCGGAGCCGCCAAGAATGCGGGTTTCTCCGCTTACTGCCTGAACATTAGCAATATCATCACCACCACCCATCACAAGCGTGGTTCTCTGCGAGATGGTTTCACTTCCACTTAGATTTAAAGTGAAACGATCGTCCTTTTTATCATCTGAATCACCAAACCCGAGTCGGATATCCATGTTTTCGATATTCTGGATTAAGACACCTTGGTAGGACGTTCCATCTACCGATATTCCACCTGGCAGAGCAAGCCCCTGAAGACTGACATAATTTCTAGAAACGGGGTTTCCGGCATCATCATATCGCTGGCGGTAGTCTGTGTTCTTTATTGGGATGCGACCATTAGCAGCAGAGTTTTGGAGTGTAACTGATGATATGGAAGGCCCGGGATTCGCTGCGGTAATCGTGATCTTTCGATCGACAGCTACAGCATTAAGTGTTGGATACCTCGCAATCGCCTTCGCAAGGAAACGGGCCACCGTCTCAAGGGAATTTTGGCCAGCTTTTGGCCAGAAATCAAAAGCAATCGGCGAGGACGAGATCCCATCATTTACGTTAATGCCCCAATAGTCTCCAGTCTTGACCGTCCCACTTAGCTCAACTTCCCACGCTGAATTGCTAGGTACAGAGGTCACGGTGCCGGAAATATAAACCGGCTCGGCGACTGTTGCCGAAAGGCGAGTAATACGGTCAGCGGAAGTCTGGCCGGTGATAATAATCTTAGATCCAGATGTTGTTGCGCTGTAATTCGCATTATTGTCGATAATGGCAGCTAGCTCGTGCGCCACTGAACCCAAATCAAGACCGTCAGCAAGGTTGGCAGTATAAGTTGGAAGAGACAAGCTGAAGCCATTCCTTTCGTTTGTATCAGTATCAATCTTAACGGTATAGACTTGGCCAGATACTACCGACCCACTGAGGGTTAGAGTTGTCTGATTTGGTTCTCTTACCACCACGCCTGCGTCAAAGAGAGCATCCCCGTTGGAGTCGAAAGCTTGAATTCTCTCGCCGTCTTTAACAGCGATCGTTTCATTTGTCAGACTACCAGTCGTAATCGTACCATCCTCATTGTGGACGATCACCTTATCGCCGTCACCCTCGCTATCGTTGCCTCCATCCACAACAAGCCGCCCCTTAATATCAGCCACCGTATAGTTTGCAGTCGACTTAAGAGCAAATATTACTGGATCGACCTCCACAACAGCAGGTGTAATTACCCTGGGCTCAGGGAGAACTGGCTTGCTGATTCCGTATCGAATTTCAGGTAGCTCGTAGGTAACTTTGACGATAGGGTCCCAGAATCGCCACCAATACCGACTCGAAATCTGTTCCACATGAGTGAGCACCATTTGCTCAATGACGTTGCTGATACTGTTGTGGCTGATAAGACGGAAACTTGAGTCTTTAGCGACCTGCGATGCATACCAAGTGGTAAGGTCGGCGACTGCTTGTACGAGAGCCCAGGCTGAAACAGCACGGCGAGATCCCCAAAACGTATCCCACCAGCTGTATGTAGACCGTATCGTCTGAGCTGGGCGAATCTTAACCTCTTCGACCATTACGGCAGGATCCTGCACTGTAAAGGGTGGCGGCTGATATTTGAACGCGGGGGGATCAAATACTTGAGCTGGAGCGTCTCCACCGAGATAAATAATATCATCATTACTCCCTCCTCTCACCGTGATTTCCATCTCTGCCGGAGAGCTCAAAACGTAGATGTCATCTTTACCACCTGAACCATTGACCTCAAGCCGCTCAATCCCGGCAAAGTAGACGATCCTTCCAGCTCCAGCGACGTAGAATTCTGTGATGACAAATTGGTCCTCAATTGGTGTTCCATTGATGACCATCGTATCAGTCCCATAACCACCATTAATAAAGACTGGGGCATTTTGAACATACTCATAGCGGTTCGATCCGCGTCCGCCAAAGAGGTTAGTTAAATTAGTAACATCATCTGGCCGATCGGGATTCTTTTTGAGTGCGATAAAAGTATTGATAATGAAAGTGTCATCACCATCACCACCACCCAAATAAAGTGCAGCAATATTATGATTAACCTCAAATTGATCATCGCCCCCAGCTCCAAAGACAAACATCTCAAACGAGTTCCCGTTAGTCATATTGTCGGTATCTGCCACCGGAACACCATCTGGATACTCGAGATTCTTATTTCCTTCGTCAGGGATCTGGGGCACCGACCCTACGGACATCGTGTCGTCTCCACGGCCCGTTTCGATGACGACCGTAGTCGCTGTATCGTCACTCAACAGAGAATCATCACCATCCATCGTCCGGATCGTCATCCGCTCGACATCGCGATACAGAACCGTGTCACGCTGGGGATTAACACCTCGGATAAGCGACTGTAGCCCTCTTGCTACGTCATAAAGGGTGTCAGAAAGCTTTGCCGTATAATTGTAAACAATTCCATCTACAGAGACATTCCACGGAGATCCGGTCGCAACTTGACCTGTAAATTGAAAGCGGAAACCCTGACCATTCGAAGCCGGGATAACGGTCGTTCCTGGCGTTGTACTCTCTAGCGAAACAGGAAGATTCGGATTTCTATTGGAGATTGATAGGTGGACTTTATCCCGCTTCACCGAACCGGTCACCTCCACGTTATATGGTTTTGTCAGATCAAACCGTTCACCAGCGATAACTCGGCCTGTATCCTCGCCAGCCCTGTTTAGATAAAATTCATCATCGTCGCTAGTGCCGAAGATATAGAGCTCGTCAAACCCTTCAGTACCACCCGAATCGCTAATGACAACCGACCCACCGCTGTTTCCATCGAGATTTACGATGTAATACTCGCTGAAACTACTGCCATTAATCCGCGACACTCTATTGTCTAGGGTCGCACGGCCGGTCCAGCCACTTGTCGTAATGATAGAACCGCCCACGTTGATTCGGTTATCTTGATCACCGACCACGATGACATTATTACTATCACCTCCGGTTATCCGAGCATTTTCAAAAATCGACTTACCTTCGAGTTGAGGAATCATCTCGACCTCGAGAATGATTTCTTTGTCTATACCCGCAACACTTGTCTCAAAGGTCTCGCCTGCAGCGAAATACTGATCGCCAGTATCGCGCAATCCAGCCATTTGCGGGTCAGGATCACCGAGAAAATCGATCGCGAACGGGCCTGCTTTGGAGAAGTTTACAGTCGGAGGAATAACATATCCACTCCCAGGATTTGTCAGAGTTACCCCTGTAATCTTACCATTCTCAATCACCAAAGTTCCAGTCGCGGTCACTCCTCCTGTTGGTGCGGATGAGAAGGTCACAGTAGCGGCTGAAGTGTAACCGCTACCCCCATCGGAAATAGTCACATCGATGACATCTCCGATTCCAATCTGACCCGAATCACTTACTGCCCCTGCCGTATCGGGGTTTATGTTAACAATCCCCGTAGCGTCGGAGAAACCAGCGTGGGTGGTCTTATAGAACTCCCCACCACTATCACCCGCAATCTTACCAACCACGAAGTGACCCCCAAAAAGCGACATATCCCAATCGCGCGTTTCAATCAGAGTATCAACTCCTCCAGCATCAATGAAGGTATCCACACCAGGTCCTCCGGTAACATCATCATTACCAAGCCCGCTATCTAAGACATCGTCAAAAGAGGAACCAATAAGTCGATCGTTACCAGCGCCACCAGCGAGGAAAAGAGCGAGCAAATCGTAAACTACCGCAGACCCATCAATCGTATCTCGACCGCCCGTAATGGCGAGAGGATCACTTGCATCAGCATAAATTGTCAGACTATCTAAGTCCGCCGTCTCATTACTACGCTTCGCATTGAGAATATCATAAGTGAGAACATAATCAGTCCCAATCCGTCTCGTTACCCTAACTACGCTTTCGTTACTCTCTACCTCAAATTGATCATCAAGAAGGGAGTCACCAAAGATAATGATCTCGTCAGCATCGTCGTCTGACATCACATCCCCATTCGCATCTAGCCCAGGCACCTCAATAGTCGAGGTCTCTGGAATAAAGAACCTACGACTCACTGCAGCAGTGAAAGTCGGCTCGATACCAGACCTAACTACCACAAGGCTTGTTCCAACTTGCGAACCCTGGTAACTATCGTTGGAATCAATCGCCTGTGCTAGCCCAAACGCCACAGACTCAAGAGTGTCATTTCCGAGAACGGTGTAGGTGAAGGTCTCTGTATCAACGACCACATTCCAGACATCTCCAAGAGTTACAGCTCCCATGAGATTATAAGTCTTCTGCGGCCAATTACTTATCTTAAGTTCCGAGTCTACAATAGACGCAGTATAAGACGGAGTTCCCAGTGGTGTAGCTTCAAACGGTGTTTCGCGAACTGCAAAGGTCCCCCCTGCGGCGCTTTTTTCATCGCCAGCCACCGTATCGTAGGAAACCCGGAAGGTGCTCCCTGCTGTTTCAAGAGTCAGCTTAATCCCTTTTACATTCTCTCCATCGGTAAATACGTCTACTAGATTCGCAGTGAAGTAATCTGAATTAAGAGTGATTTTTTGCGTCAGTTCGCTTGCGATATCCTCCATCGTATCGCCAGCTAAAACAGTGTATTCGAAGGACTCCGAGATACCGTCGAGGGTTAGCGTGATCGTCCAGACATCATCCTGAACAACCTCACCTTTAGGAGTCAGAACAGAATCAGCCCTTAAATCGCCCTGGGAATCGGTAAAAGCCTCATTAATTTTGTCACGTATTTTTGAGCGGATTTCATCGATCGTATCAGAAGCTTCCGTGGTCACTTCGTAGTCGATCCCATCAAGGGTCACAGCCCAAATCTCACCAGACTTAAGCCTTTCATCATCGTCAACGGAACCGTTCTGGTCAATATCCTCATCGAAAGTAATGGAAGCGTTTGTCAGAGGCGCTTCAAACGGTGTTTCGCGAACTGCAAAGGTTCCTCCTGCGGCGCTTTTTCCATCGCCAGCCACCGTATCATAGGAAACCCGGAAGGGGCGCCCTGATGTGCCAAGGGTCAGCTGAATCCCTTTTACATCCTCTTCATCGGTAATGACATCGACTAAATTCGCAGTGAAGTAATCTGACTCAAGAGTGATTTTTTGCGTCAGTTCGCTTGCAATACGCTCCATCGTATCGCCAGCTAAAACAGTGTATTCGTAAGACTCCGAGATACCGTCGAGGGTTAGCGTGATTGTCCAGACATCATCCTTAACAACCTCACCCTTAGGAGTCAGAACAGAAACCTGCTCGATCTGATCAACGACCGTTCCTCCGACCACCCCTGCGTAAAGCCTTGCATTGCCGTTGGAATCACGCGCTGCAACCATCTGATAGAGAGGTTCATTACCGCTCTGAATAGTCGTCTCTGAACCTTCTGGAGTTAGGTAAAGAAGATTGCCTGCGCTATTCCTTTTTTGAATTTCGTTTGTTTGAGAAATCAGCCCAGAGCTAAGGCCAAGGTCTGTTGAAAAGTTCGTAACACCAGATCCCTGCAGACTACCAACCGAAATTCGGTCTGCACCATCACCGGCATTGACCGCTAGAAGCTCGATATCGGATGCGGTAATCACCTCCGAGACTTCGCCGCTGATAGATCCACTCAAGATAACACTATTCCGCGTGAAGGTCTTGCTCGCCCCAACGGTTGAGACAGGCTTTGTCTTGGTGATTGTGGTGTTTGCATTGGTCACGGTCTCCAGCTCAATGAGGTCCCTTTCTGAAGTCGCCGTAAAATTGAGTCCGTCCCTTCCCGCGTCACCACTGATGAAGTCATCTGTTCCATCCGAACCTAAGCTGTTCCCATCACCGTCTTCGTTAAATCCTCTCCAATTAAAGGTATCATTACCTGCCCCGCCGACGAGAACATCGATCCCAAGCCCGCCCTCAACCACGTCATTCCCGCCATCTCCTACGATCACATCATTCCCTGCTCTTCCAAGCAGCCGGTCACTTCCGCTCCCACCTTCAATCCAGTCGTCACCTTCACCACCATCTACGGCATCATTACCATTTCCAGCATAGATTTCATCATTACCACCATCCCCACTGATCCCATCACCGTGAGCAACAGCTTTTACTGTAGTAGTTGCGACCCCACCATCTTCACGAGATAGACCGAAAGTTGGAACATCAACTAGTTCGGAGTCAATTGCTTCAAGCGTAAATTCAGGTCCATCAGATTCAATCACCCAAGGAGAGGACTCTGTCCCTGAACCACTCACCGAAACATTTAGCGATTGGCCATCCACAGTGAGTGATCTTAGACGCGTTGCGACGACACTTTGGCTTGCGTTCCAAGGAATATTCTCTGTGGTTTGATCACCCGAAGAATCTGCACCTGGAATACGCAATCGGAAGGTTCCAGATGTCGCATTATTGGAGATTCTGTAACCCTGATTGGCTTCATCACCACCATAAATCAGGTCGTTGCCATCACCGCCAATTAGAGTGTCATTGCCAGCATCTCCGTAGATCGTGTCGTCTCCAGGTCCACCATCAATCAAATCTTTACGCCCCCCGCCTACGAGGTAGTCGTTCGCGACACCACCAATCAGGATATCTTCCCCCTCATGATTCTTAGCTAGAGCTGCCTGTCTAGCCTGCGGCACTAAAGTAAGGTAATTGATCCAGACCTGACTCTCATCATTTCCATTATCTCCAAAGAACCTAGCAATCCCTAATCCTTTTTGGGTCATGACATCATTTCCAGCACCACCATGGAAGGTCACGTCTGCGGTAACCTTTTTATCAACGAGAATTTCATCATTACCCTGTCCCCCATGGCCAACGACTTGCGTCACTCCAACGTAATATTCCGTGATTCCTTCGAATGTCACCTTCGTGACTTCTGTCACCCCATCTGGCGCTAGATCAAATCCGATTAGGAATTTTTCGTTATTATCACTCGTCCACTCTCCGCCTCGGCCTTCAGCAAGAGGCCCCATATTTAAGATCAAAACACCATTGTCTACCTGATCATAGTAGACGGGCCCATCATTACTAGCAGGGTCCCCCGCATTTCTTACAACATTACTTGTGCTGACTGTATTGGTTCGGACAAGATCCGGGGGAGTCACTCCCACGCACCTTAGATTAAAATCAAAGAGTGTCGCCCGGAAAAGACTGAACGTCTTGTTAAAGAGAGTGATTTTAAAGAATCCGGTATCCAAGCCGATCCAGAGGAAAGCGTCGAGGCCAGCCGTGAGAGTTCCACTCATATCGAAGAGGCACTCCGGCCCATCTGAGACTCGGGCTACAAGTTCAGCCCACCTTAGCTTATTGTCCTGGCGGGTTTCGCCCTCAATGAGACTAAACCCGGGGCCCGGATTATCGTTTAGATCAAAAGCAATTGAGAGGGTGATGTCCCCTTGCGCCCCCGCTTCAACGAGCCCCCCTATTCCGAGTGAGGCGCCGGCAATAATCTTAGCCTCCAGAGTGACCTCAGGCATATCAACACCACCCTCAATGTGATCATCCAAGAAGAAACCATTTGCGACGAGATAGGATTTGCTCAGCTCAAAGTTCGTATCTTTCCACTGGTTGATCCCACTCGTGTCGAAACCAAAGCTGAAGTTTGTCTCGGCCTTGACCGATCCACCGAATCGGGCGTTCAGACCGGGGAAAATTGGGAAAGATTTGATGTATTCAAATTCCAACTGCAACTTGGGCAGATCATAGATAAAGAGTGTCACATCCTTGCCGGTCAACAATCCAAATGCCTGCATCGGATCAGAGAGAAGAGGGAATCGGAAACTCCCACTTGTTGTGCCTATTTTCTTGGTAACCTTGTTTGCCTGCTCATTCTCAGTTTCATCTGGAGCTTGAGCCTCACCACTCGTGATTGGTGCCGAATTCTTCGCTGCTCCAGGCTTACGGGCATCTCCTCCCATTTCGAAGGTCCCGAAAGAGATCAAAATAGGTCCGTCCGGATTACTCTCAAGAAACTCGTCGATCACCTTCACGAATTCTAGGGCGTCCGCTATCGCATCAACCGCTTTGACGACTTTCGCAAATTTAGTTTGGCCCAAGACAAGACTACCCAAACCGAGTAGATCGGCCTCGCTTGGGTCTGCTCCCAGCGCAATCAAAAGTGGAATAGGCGTCTTGAGAACCTCCACAATTGGATCCAGTGGCTTGGTAACGTCTCGAACCTTACCCACGATTGGGGCAATGAAATTGGTAATAAACTCACCCAAGTCCAGCTGAACATTTTCGAAAGAAATCACCGGCGCCCCACCAAAGGTTGCAGTGGTTCCACCGGTCCCCACCGTCACGTCCGCGAAAGTCTGGCTGTAGTGAAACACCGTATGGAGCTCGGGTAGCTGCAAGCCATTCGTCACTGGCATTGAGACAGTCGCCTCGAAATCGACGTCCGCTTTAGCCGTCAAATTCATGGCGATCTCGATACTTTCACCAGCTGTAACCGCCCACTGGCCATCCCCTCCCTCATCGGTCAGATCGACACTGAAGGATGCCGTTAATGCACTGGCCTCATTATCGGCCTCAAAAGGACCCCAAACACCAACATTACCTGCGGTCGGAAGAATGAAATCTTTTACTTGTAGCTTTAAGAAGCCAAGGCTGGCTTCAAAGGTCGCGGGCTCTCCATTCGATTCGTTCAAACTTGCCGAAAGAACAAGTTTAAACTCTTCCCCACCCGCTGCCGATCCCGAAGTATCGACATATAGGCCTTCGCGATTAAAGCCAAAACCAAGAGCGAATACGTAGCTGAGATCGATGATAACTTCGGCATCAATATCGAGTTCGATCCCAGGCGCTGCGACTCCGAAGTCGATCGGTATTGCCTTACTGAATACTTTACCCTCGAACACCACATTAAATTGAATGTGATCCGAATCAGCGCTCAACTGGATTTGATCGGGCGAGGTGAGCGCCGCGTAAGAATATCGGCCATCACTTTCTAGCGTTTGAATTTTTAGTAGGTCCGGCCCAGTTCCATCTGTCCCCGGCCCTAGTTTCTCAAAGAGAGCCTCCTGAATGAGTTCTATGGTGGTTTTATCGGCCTCCGCACCATCCTGCAGAGTCTTTCCTAAACCGTTTTGGTAATCATCCCCTTCCTTCTTCCCAAGCAACTTTTCCCGGAGGGTATCGAGGAATGCGGTGGCTTCGTCAAACGCATTCCCCACCAGTGGGAGCCCCACCTCGTTAAACAATTTTTGTAGGTTTTCCGTGAATCCAAACATACCCTCGAGTCCAGCCAACACCGTGGCGGGATTATTTAAGATCGTGAAAAGGTCAAATCCTCCGGCGAGGTCAGGCACCACAACTTGCAAGCCATCGAATCCACCATCAGTGCTGAAGCCGGTGCCAACGTGCAACACATTGTCGCCGAAGCCATCTCCATCAAGATCTGAAGTACTTCCTCCCATCGGAAGGCTTTCAGTTGGGAAATAAAGCGGTAAATCGAGGGTCGCCTCACCACTTACAGAAGCGTCAATATTACCTGACAAATCAGTGATGAGATAACGCCCCGTGCCATCTTCAGCTTCGTCGAAGCCCAATCTAGCGCCAAGGAAAAGTCTCGCGCTGCCATCTTTCGCAGATAATTCGAGTTCCGTGCCAGCAAAATCAACACCCACCGCAAAATCAAGATCCTCACCAGTGGCGGACACGCCAATTGAAATTCCGGAATCATCGAGGATATAAAGTTTAGGGCCCAGAATATCACTTAAATCGAATGTAAATCCAAAAGCAAAGCGAGCGACGGCATCGACTGCTAGCGTTCCTCCTGCTGACGCTGTTACGGGGCCTCCAGCCCCAATTAGGGCATCCAACTCGGGGCTTTTAAACTCAGCAGCGAGATCCTCTAGATCTAGGGCAAAGTCGACCGTCGCGTCTGGGAGCAGATGTTTCTCGAAGAGGAATTTTACAGTCAGGGCAGACCTGAAATAACTCAAGGAAACAATTCGGTTCGCAGTATAGGTGGTCACCTTGTTGCGCTCAAGTTTGAGCGCTTCCAAATCGAGTGATTCGGTCTCTATGACTGCTGCCGCAATCTGAAGGTCGGTCGATGATACATCCAATTTATAATCAACGAGTCCATCAGTAGCAGCAGTAAGCCCAATTTCCGAATCTCTTATAAAGTCCCGGTCCAACTTGAGATTAATTAAACGATCTTCATCCACAAGCGTGGACGCAATCGCCTCGTCACTCGAGTTACCATCTAAGCCCTCCACTTTCAGACGATCGATAGCAGCCAGGAGATTTGCATCAAATGAGTAGACCAAATCCCGATCTGCTTTCACTGGCTCGATACCCACTGCATAAGCAGCCTCGATTTCACTGTCTGTTGGATCCTCCGGAAGACCATAAGCGGCCAAGTGGTTTCGAGCGAAATCTTTCTCATTAGAATCAGCTTCGGAATCGGCCAAAGTTGCCCTCATTGTTTTAGCGAAAGCGACCTTTTCGCTGTTGTCTAAAGCTGAGGTGATTTCGACATCCGAAGCAGAGCCGTCTAACCCGAGCCTTCCAAGCCTTCCCAATGCTTTCAGATATTCTGGATATAAATCACTTCCGGCAAGAGCATCACGGTCCGATTGAAGCCGATTAAATTCATTAATAGCGTCCGCTTCATCTAAGAGAGCAATTGCTACTTCCTCGTTGGTAGATGAACCATTAAGACTAAGATCCACTAGTCGGTCATTGGCAGCAACAACCGAACGATAACTAAGTAAGTTACTGAATAGAGACTTAGTGGCGGCCAGAGCCAGCGCAAGATCATCATCAGTAGAATCCCCGTTCAGACTAAAGGAAACATCAGCAAGAGCCTCAAGCGCACTCACAACCTCGAGCTGGTCTCCCATTCCGAAGTCAATTCCGATCGCTTCAGAAATCGCGTAATTTAGATCGACCTCGAGGGCCTGCATATCAGCAAGGGAATCTTGCAGGGCCGCAATTGCTGCTGTGATATCATTAATAATATTAGTCCCACCGGTCCCCAGGAGCTCAAGCGCCGTCTTGTTGATGATTGGAAGTTTTGTCTCACCGATGCTCCCGTTTGTGAGCGAGTTCAAAGCGTCATTGAGCCCGTCGAGCAAACCATCCAGTGACAGAAGCTTATTCTCAATTAACCCCAGCATGTTCTCGCCCTTAACATGATTTGACATGCTAGCGAAGAAGTCACCTAGGACAGTGCCAGCTGAAGTATCCGTGATAGCCGCTTCCTGTGAATTTGTGGAACCAGTGATCCTCGCTGACGAAACAGAAATCCCTTCGACACTTCCCCTCAGCACGAGTGGCAATTGGACGATGTAGTTCGATTCGGGAACCAACACTGTGCCACCCCAATCAGCGGTAAGTGATCCATCGGCCTGCAATCGCGGATCTTCAATGGTGGACCAGACAACCGTGGCATCATATCCAAGAAGACCATTTTCAATCCCCAGACCAAGAGAACCGAGCCTGACTGCAAGATTAAAGGTCTCAGGGTGGCTCAACTCCACGGAATTAGAAAGCTCAGGATTCGTTACGATGAAATCACCGCCCTCATTTAGCCCAAAGGTGAAGGATAGATTGACGACACCCTCCAGAGTCACCACCTGAGATGGGTCTTTGTTTGGCATGACGACTAATCCAAAGGCTGACTTTAAGTAGTCATCTGAGAAGTCGATGAGAACCTCCTTAGAGAAGGTCTTGAGATCGACTGAAGCTCTGAAGGTGAAAGGATCAGAGAGGGTTGAGAATGACATCCCCGGCAGATTTAGAATATCATTAAAGGTGAAATCTTCATTGTCGTTGAAGAGAGTCTCCAACGGGTCAATGATCGCCTCCTCAACTCCTGTGGCCACTTCCGTATCTTGAATACTCCAAACATCTCCAAGAGTTTCACTCACAAATGGCAGGGCTCCTGACGTAGTGGTAAAGTCGTCAATCAGGACGCTCACCGATGTGGACCAATCTTTGAATAAATCCAAACCACTCAGAATTTTCGTCGCGGTGAGTTCAGACCCTTCATACTCGGATGTCGATGTGGTTTGGTTAATTGAGATCTGAGTTGCCTCATTTGAAGAGATCGAAACTCGCGAGCCAGCAGTCAACTCAGAGTTCATCAATCGATTCACATCCTCTATATCCTCTAGACCCAAAACATGCCCAATCTCGTGCATGATCACGGTAAGCAGATCATAGCGATCAACTGCTGGGCTCGTCGAACCTGCCTGAAGACGAATTCCTAGCCCTGCCTCTGTAAACTCATCATCGCTTTGTGGTGTCCCATCAAGGAACCAGCCGTTTCCGGCAGCATCATCATCGATTCTGATATCACCATTAAAAGTCTGCGCCAGAGTCTTTCCACCAAGATCGGAAACGGTAAAAAATAAATCATCGAGTATCGTTTTTACCTCCGGGTCATTGTCGGTTGCGACAAGCCAGCGGTTGATCGCCTCCTCGCTAATCAATTGAAAACCCTGTTCAGTAAGCAGTGAAAAACCTCCCGGACCAGTTTCCTCGGCTAGCAAGGGCGTGGCCCCTCCTGCCACGGTAGTAGGACGAGCTGGGCTACCCCTATTCCATTTTTGCTCCCAGGACGAATAGCTTCCAAGAACTACAACTGAATTCAGCTTTTCTCTATCATCAGCGGCCCCAAAACTAAATCCGGCTTTTGCTCCAAATGCGAGAAAGATATGAACTTGACCAACTTCGTCAGAACTAGAAGCAGCCAGCTGCTCAACATCATCAAAGCCTTCCGTTTTAAGGAGCTTATTAAAATCTTTTTTGATCTGATTGTCGTCGTCCAGCGCCACTAGCACACCGATTGGGTAAACCTTGCTGCTAACCTTGTTAAAATCGAGTGAGACGTCATCTCCAATTATCAAATCATTTCCCCAATTATTAGAGAATTGGACTGTTCCACCGCCAATCAAGAGGTCATCGCCCCTTCCTCCTGCCGTGTTCTCGATACTCGTAAGATTTGAAACACCCGCATTCTTCTGAAGCCCATAATCGTTGGTTGTGATCTGAGGAACATCGCCCCACCAACCGAACTCTATTTTCCACACTGTTCTAGCAGTCTTTGCATTCAGCTTGGGTAAGACACCTCCGGTAACCTTAATCGTTCCACTAAGCTTACTACCACCATCTTGGAATCCGGTCACCGTGGCTCCAACCGCGGTCATTTTCGGAAGATCTTTTGCTGAAGGATTACGGAATTCCACCCGCCACCCTCCGCCGGCGATATTAGTGACGTCAACTTCGAGTTTTGTGCCATCAGCAAGCTCAACCTTACTAAAGGCTTCCTCCACATCCTCCTTAGATCCAGAGGCCTTAACCTCCACTTTTTTTACTTCAGAATTTTCAGTTTCTTTGAAATCGATGATAACTAAAGGTGCGAAGGTGGCATCGGTTTGACTCGATATGGTGGTGTCGGCGCCCCCTTCAAGGGTCAGAGTCGTTCCTGAAATGCTGGCTACTTTTTTGCCCAGCAGGGTCGCACCGACAGTCAGGTTCGCTGGGAGTGAATCCACAATCACGGTGGTTACACCTACTGTGCTAGAGTTCACCGTTACAGTGCCATTCAATACGATGTCCTTAATGTCCTGAATTTCATTCAGGTCTATTGATAAGTGATTCAGCGCAATAGCTACATCCTGGGCCGAGGAATCGTGTGCCAATGGCTTCGTCACTTGGTCACCTAAAGAAATTGTGAAGAATCCTCCAGTGGCCCCATTTTTGAGGGTCTGAACCTCGTTATTTTTCCCATCACCTTTAATTTCTGTTTCCACCACACTCGAAGGAAAATTGAAGAGCCTGAGTGAGACATCCTCTGTCGCAAGGTCCTGAACGTTTGTCGAAGCAGGGCCATCAAACTCGACGATCCACGGATCATATTCTGTTCCACTCCCTGTTACTTTGACGGAAGTAATATTTGGAAGCTCCTCAAGCGCTGCTTTGATCTCACCGGGCGAGGCATTGTATCTAACGTAAGTTGACTTCTCGGTGTTACCAGCTGTCTTTGGATCGTCGAAGACAAATTTAAATTTACCAGATGTCGCATTATTCCAAATTGCTACTTTTTCGTTAAGCGAGACACCACCCGCCGAAGCGGTAAGAGGGTCAGGATTAACAATGATATCACCCTGCTTGAATGGGGAACCTCTCGTTCCATTGGCTATCGTCACCGCCCCATTGATTAGACTCACACTGGTGGCATTCAGCTGTTGAACATTACCCGCCTTGGTGAACGTGACCTCCCAAATCCCATTTTCAGTAGAAGTTACGCCAACCGCCAGAGCTGAGCCGTCTGTATTTGTCAACTTCTCAAGTTCCGACTTAAGTGATTTAACCATTTGCGAAATTTCCGTCGATGGATCGTAGCTAATTGACTCTGTAAACTGACCGTTCCATTCCAGTCTAAATTCGCTTGCTTGGCTATCATCTGCCACTTTAACGATTTGAATCTCATTAATACCAACTGAGCCCTGCGTCGTATCCACGACATTCCCAGTTACGGGAACTCCGCCATCGGGAGTCAACGTCATGAGAGGGATCATGCGACTTCCTGGGTTACGGAAGATCACCTTCCACTTGCCAGTCTCGATTTGCGTCACATCAACGTCCAAGTTAGTCCCATCCTTAAGTGAAAGCTTTTCCAAGGCTGCTTTGACTTCATCAGAAGTCGCCCCGTAACTAATGGAACCGGTTTGCTTTGCTTCTGCCCTCGTATCTTCCTTGAATCCAAGCGTAAACTTTTTATCCGAACTTGGCCTCGTAATCGTTTGCTCGGCGTCTCCTGACTGACCCTGCTCCTCCGTGGTGATAGTCGCACCGGCAGACACAACCTTCAAAAGAGGGACACTTACTCCCACTATCTCCCTAACACCTGGATTCGCGTCACCGATCAAGTCGCCAGACTCTTTTGGAAAAAATGTCACATCCCATGGCCCTCCAAGACTGCCTTGGACAAGAAGTCGATTGTCCGGAAATAGCGACTTGAGTGCATCGAAAACTTCTTTAGCTGAGGCATTGTAAGGAATTCCTTTAGTTTCTTTTCCCCCTGCAAATAGTTTGAATTCACCACCAAGAGTTCCCTCATCTGAGGGGAATACTGTGATTGTTTGAATAGCCACAGCTGATGAAGACCCTTCGGTTATCGTCGTAATGGTGGTCGAAGCTTGCTCCAATCCCGTGTCAAGGGTGCTAAGTTGAGCGACGTTTCCACTTGTCTTGTCTGTAAAGGTAATGATCCAAGGCTGACCCACCGTTCCTGATCCGGTAACAGTGACTAGTGTGAAGGGAACCCCGGTGCGGCCCGAATAGGTGTTGCTGGCGCCCCCATCAAGGGTCAGGGTCGTTCCTGAAATACTGGCCACTTTTTGACCCAGCAGGGTCGCACCGACCGTAAGGTTTTCCGGGACTGACTCCACAGTCACAGCGTTTTCCCCTTTTGTACTAGAATTCACCGTTACGGTGCCACCATTCCAACCGGCGAGTTCTGTAATCGCGTCATGCAGATTTAATTGAGTCAGTGTTACTCTATGGGTCACTGGACTAGTTGGGTCCGTAGAAAGTTCCGAAGAGCTATTGTCGCTTATTACCCGATTGCCCTTAGCGTCGGTCACTCTAACAACCGGAAGAGTCGAAGCTCTCTTTATTTCCAATATATTGTCTAAGACACTTGCTTCAAAATCGTCATGTTTTTCGATCTTGTCAGCGAGCTCCTTTCTCACGTCGACCAATGAATTATCTTCAGCCACCGTATAGCTGAACGGGACATTATCGATCGTTACCGTCCAAGTATGCCCAACAACTACATCATTCTCATTTGCGGGAACGTTCCACGGCAACCCGATACCACCCGATTTACCATCAAAGGAAAGACTGAAGAATCCTGCATCTGCGTTATTCCAAAGTCGCTGGACCTCACTAACAGGCAGCTTGCCCTCCGTTACAGTAGTAACGGTAAGGTTACCAGCCACCAATGCGACATCACCCCTCTCAAGTTTTACGTTTCCTGACTCTGGATTGAGAAAAGTTACAATCCAAGGGTTGGCGGCAGTTCCTGTCCCGGTGACCGCTATTTCGCTTATGCTTGGTATATTTACGGCAACCGAAGCGAGAGCATCGCGCAACCCATCCGCAGAAATATCGTAACTAAGATTTCCGGTCGTGCCGGATTTCACCGCACCATCCACCAAATTTTTCCCCGTGATTTTAAGCTTAAATGAGCCTCCGGTAGCTCCTTCCCGGTCAATCGATACGACTTCTTGAGTTGCGGCCTTACCTTGTGTGCTCGTAAAGTAAAAACTTCGGTGACCTCCAGCCCAAGAGGTCCCGCTATTAAGGTCGATGGTAACACCATCATTTGAGCTTAGGAAACTCAAGGTATCGTCCCCATCACCACCATTTATCGTATCATTGCCACCACCACTCACAAAGACATTGTCTCCGCTTGTACCCGTTAGCTTGTCATTAAATGGCGACCCGATAACATCGCTTCCACCACTGACGCCAAAGATATGTTTCGTTAGGCTACCAAAAAACTCATTAACCCCAGGAAGCAATCGGTTTCCCAGGATTCCCTGTGCTGATCCGAATACAAATTCATGGGGAATGATATCTCCTAACAGGTCCCCCACCCATGCTGGGAATTCATCAAAGAGATTAACATCACCGCCTGCCCCATAATCAACTGTTACGCCCATCCCCCCGACGCGAGGAGCACCAGAGTCGAAATTGTTAGAATAATCAAGAACAACAGTTCCACCACTGATTGCCCCCTGAAGTCGGGCTTCATTAATGAAGTGAAAGGTATTAGTTCCCTCACCTCCGATTATGTTTTCAATATCATTGGCAATGACAAGGTTACCAGCCAGATCGAGATCCAAACCATCCGCGACTAGTCCTAAAGAATCGAGAACAGCCTCAGGGAGAATCTTCCCAACATCTTGTACTCCAGGCAAACTATTAAGGGTCTGACGAATAATACCATCCGTAGCGATAACGATATTACTTCCAATTTCGATCGCAGAACTTGATTGGGTGAAGCCGCCAGATTTTCCAGCCTCCCCTTCCAATAATTCAAACAGACCTGTAACCGATGCAAAGTTTGCCGAAGTCACTTCTAGGATAAAGAAGTCAAGATCATGTCCTATCGCAGAAAAATCAAGGGTATCATAAAATTCTGGTATTGGATTAAGCCCAGCAACCCTAAGATCAGGAATTTCGAGGATCATAGCCAATCCCCAAACGGTGGCATCAAATTTATACGTGTCTGCCCCGGTCATACCCAAAAGAGCATGAATACCAAGAGCACTAGTATAACCAGTGGCTGAAAGTAAAGCATTTGCCCCTTTAGTAGATATTTTTTTAAGCTCCCCTGTAAGGCCTTCACCCCCTCCCCCAGAGGGAACCTGCAGCGGGGCTCCAACGATCTCAAAAGTATCAGCACCAAAATCAGTATCAGCACCAAAGTTTTTAAATTTGGGATCGAAATTACTACCTATTACTAGGTGGATCCCTTTGGTAAGGGTGATATTATGAATGTTTGAAAGAGAAGTTGAAGTAAGGCCAGGAGCCGCCGGGTCTAATCCAACCTTCGAGAGCCCTCCAAGATGAACTGATTCCCGTTTAAATATGCCATTACCTGATGAACTTGCTACCCTCGCCCCATTGACGATCTTAGTCTCAGCAAGATCAAGATTGTTAACCACTTGAGTGGGAGGAAGGTTCAACCCCGCCATTTGCGCAATAGCATCTAAAGAGAAAAGGATCTCTCGGGGATTTCGAAGTCCACCACCCGCACGAAACTCCCCATCGAAAGGAACGTTTTCAAAACTAATGGTATTTTGATCCCGACCTCCAAAAATTATCGTGTCTTCACCTACATCAGTAAAAACAAGTGTATTATACTGATATTCGTCGTCAAACAGACCATCGAGTAACGAAAGAACCACATCTATAACAAATGCCCCTCCCGTCTCGCGTTCTAAATACTCCCCAAGAGTTAACATCTTTTCATTCACGTCCCAACCTGAGGGAGGAGCCTGTATTTCTCCACCTTCTAGTGGGCGCAATCGTTGGTCTAAGTTATCGAGCATATACCGGATAAGTAGGCTTGGTTTAACAGGTAGCGTATTTGTTTTTCGTTTGACCGTTAGTTGGGTGCCACCTGTTCCATTAGAATCGAAAGAAAATAGTAATTCCTTATTAACCGCGCGAAAATCTAGGGTCAGTTTATTTCCGTTTGCTACTGTGCTACTGGTATCGATCCTCATTTCCTGGGAAATGCTCCAATATGCTGTGAGAATATCGGGGATAAGAGTCCCAAGACCTTCAAATATTTTTGGAAACTTTAACCCCCAGTCATTTCCAAAAATGAAGGTGTTCTCAAGATTCCCAGTTATGATTTCTTGGATATTACGTAATCCAGAATCCCCAACTCCGGTCGCAACAGTATTGGTTTGGCCGGAATTTGGTAGCAGCATTACTGAGGCAGGTAATAAAACGCCATTCCTGTCTTTAGTTCCGTCCTGCTTAATCGAGAATGTAAGTTTTTGAAGGAAGCCACTTGATTTTCCTTCGACAGTTATATGGTTCTGTAACTCAGGTGGTAGTTGGCTATTCAGCCTCCTTTGTATGATCTCTAAAAGTTCAGAATATCCTCCGAGCTTATTAAGCTCAGTCTCATCGATCCCTAGCTTAATCATCTTACTTTTACCACTTCCAAAATCTACTAACAACGCCAGATTTACGTCAACTTCACTCTCACCTGATCGTAATGAAGCCGCAGGTTTCCCTTTATAACTTACTCCAAAATCGGACACTACCTTGGCATCTGCTTTACTGGTATCGACCCCAGGGTCAGGCGTGATCCCCGACTCTCCATATCCTAATGTTCCGGTTGAAAACCCGAGCATGGGGAGCCTCACTCCCCCAGTCGACCAATTTAAACCTTCCAAGCCATCGCTAGGTGTTACTAAAGGAAGGGCTACAAATTTCTCTGCGAAAGTCGACGATATTAAGCGGCCATCACTCAAGAGATGCACCATACTAACGGGTTCATTTTCTGGGTCCTGGCCCGCCGTGATTCTCGAAAAATCGATCACGTTTACGCTCTCCTTTTCAGTGGATCCTCCAGTTTCCATGATGACATCATTCCCAAAACCATCATTAAAGATATAGTGATCCCCTCCAGGGCCTCCGACTAACTTATCGTTTCCTGATCCGCTAATAATAACATCATCGCCACCAAACCCTTCGATTACTGACGAACCAACACCACCTTCTAAACGGTCACGACTAGGTCCTCCTGCTAGCGTTTCCCGCTGGCTCCCACCTTTTCTATAAACTCCTTTACTGATCTGAGGATCGACTTGAGAAACGTCTCCATAAACATAAGTCGCGTTTTTGATCGTTATTTTTGATAAATCTGTTGGCAGAACTAAGGTCTCCCCAAAACCACTGGCGGTTTTGGCATTCATTATAATCGTTTTAGAATGAAAAAACTCATTGGACGCAAGTCTAAGCAGACCAGCAACGAAGGGACTAGATATACTCGGATCCTTTTTAAACCCGACTCTGACTTTGATATTTTGGTTTGATCGAATTGCATTAAACACCAGAGCACCTGGGGCGAGATCCTCATGAACAGATTCGACTAAAGGCTTAACCGCTGCGTTAATTCTAACCCCAATAGTGTGGATAAAAGCTGTCTCGTTAGGCCAATCTCCCGAAAGCGAAATCGGATCTGAGACTTTACCACCATAGGAAAGACGAAAATATCCGGTTGCATCTAAAGGAATAAAAATGTCCTGCACTGTCCGAACTCCAGGATAACCAGTAGGTCGAGTGTTTGGCACAAGGATCTGCGGATACGCTCCAGCTTTCCGAAGGTTGGCGAGATTATCATTGCCACCAGTATTAATACTGACATCGAAATTAGGTTTGGCGAAGGAAACCAACCAAGGATTAGCATTATTGCCAGCCCCAGTCACATGAACCTCTACTCTAGATAACTGACCGGAAAATGCATCCTCTAAGAGGAGCTTTTTGAAAAGCTTAGCTTCTGGGCGAGAAGGCTCATTCTCTAGTAATTGTGTTTTGTTACGCAGCGAAATATCACTGAACCGCTCATCGGTATAAAGTTCCTCATTTGAGCCGACTATACGGTTTAGATCGTCTACTAGCAGATCAATCAGGGAAGTCGAATCCGAAACACCCGAGAAGTCTTCAACCGCAATCTTGGTGTCATCAGACAATTCCCCCAAGAGGAAGGCCACAAGTTTATCGCTACTCTTAGTATTCAATCTTTCCACAATGGCAGGAAGATCTCTAATATCTTCCGCTGTGAAAAAGACATCAGGATTTGCCGAGCTTAGCCGATGCTCATCGGCAATATCTATGAGAAGAGAATCAAGTTTCGTCTTCACAAGTTCCGCACCGGCGTCAAAGGGTATCTCATCTGTTGTTTTAGAAATAACCTTCCCTTCTTCAGTAACAGCCAAAGTTAGTTTAAATCCACCATAACTCGCATCATGCCAAATTTCATATTCTGCCCGAACCGGAGCAATTCCGTGGACATCTTTTTTAACGATTATTGGGTCCTTAGTAAGATTGTGAGCTTCGCTAAATTTTAAACCGATTGGACCATCAAGTTTTGTCCTAACCCTCCACGGGTCCAAAAACGTTCCACTCCCATCGACATCTTGAATGGGGTTGGGCACCTCCTCATTCCCAACGATTTTTTTTGGTTCTTCAAGCTTTTTGAGTGCATCAAAGATATCACTCGGTGTAGCATTCCGATTTAGAACCACCGTTTTGTCATTTTTTAAAGAAAGCTGAAAGGTCCCTCCAGTAGCTTCAGTCCAAAGGTATGTGATATCTTCTTGTGCAGTAGGCGCATCATGACGATTAACAGCTTTATTGACGGGCCTTGGGACAAGGGGTTTTTTCAAAGGATTAGATAGAACTTCTGTCACTATACTCAATTCTTTTTCTAGAGGACCCTTAAAAGTCACTATCCATGGAGAACCCTCAGTCCCGTTTCCTTCGACACTCGCTATACCATTCTTTAGCGAAACTTTGACACCTTGATTCAGATCAGCGATGATAGGCTTACTGAGCGTTACGGTCTTTGTCGTTGAATTAAAATTAATGACTGTTGTATTTGGGGATAATCCATTTCCTGAAAGAATTGCCCCATTAAATAAAGAGCTAGAATTAACTACCTTGATTTCGGTTTCCCCTGTCACAAAGTTACTATCCAAAGTCAGCTCAGACGTAAAAAAGGCGTCTCCTAGTCCCTCAAGTTCTTTTTTAAGGGTGCTCTCGAGCGGATTAATCGATGATCCCCTAATATTAAAAGGCATACTAGATGTTTCAGCGTTACCTCCCTTTAGTTTGAACTCTCCCGCAGTTGCCTTTAGGTAAATCTCAAACTGTTTATCTTGTTTTTCTATAAAAATGTCTTCTTCTGCTGCTGAAACGAAGAGACCCGATCCGTCCGGTCTTAGCGCTGGAGGAACATGCTGCTGGAGACCACCAATTCTATAGGAAATAGCAAAAGAATTAGGATCACCGTCGACACCTTCTACTCTGGCTGTGATGGGACGCTGCAATTTACTCAGGCTATTTATAGCCCTCTGTATGACTAGAGCTGTGGTTGCTGCTTCAATTTTCGTCCCTTTCTCTCCCGGATCTATCGTCGGCTCACTTAATGTTAAAATTTTATAACTACCTACGGTTGGAGTCCCTACCTTAGTTACAACCGTCCCCTCCGCAATTCCATCATGGTTAATAGGTATTCCAATAAAAGAGTCATCAAAACTAGAAACCTGAATCGTATCTGCCCCTCTCCCAAAATCAGCTGAAACTTTAAAATTAGGATTCCACTTAATAGGTGCGGTCGTCTCAAGAGCAAGCGAAAGCGTAAAAGTGCTTCCGCTAAGAATATTCGCCGGTAGCGTAAGCGTCCATTGTTCTTGTTGTGCTGCCACACCTGAAATGGTTTCGCTGACCTCAAATTCGACCCCTTCAGTCACCTTAGCTGATGTAGCATTAACAAAAGTCAAATGATCCCTAAAATCGGAGTAGTCGATGATAGTTGTCCCTAAACGCGCATCCAATTTACCAGGAAGAAAAGCAGACGGATCTGCAAGTTTGTATACGTTTTCGCCACTACCACCCTTGAGATCTTTTACATTATAAACTGTCAGAGTCTTTTTACTCTCATCCGTGACAACAATCTTATTGGCAGATGCGTAGCGGGTCTGGTCAGGACCATAGAGAGACATTTTAAGCGACAGATTAATTTCCGAAAAATCAAGAATATTCACGGCCTGAGGAGGGCTTTCAATGGCAAGATCAACCAGCTTTGAATGGAATTTAAGAGTGTTTTCTTTTTGTCCTACAATCACCCTCTCTATCTTGCCAAAAGCTTGGCTCATTGCCCCAACCCTTATACGGCTCCAGTTGTCCTTATTAATGTTAAAAACTATGTTTTTACTAACATTTGAAAGATCAAGAGTATCTAAACCATCATCATCTACTATCGTAGTCTCATTATTTGCAACAATCGTCTGGCCAGGAAATACGTTTGAGAACTGATACGTATCGTTGCCCGCACCACCGTCAAGAGAGGTCTTCCTTCCACCAAAAATAAGCCTATCGTCTCCCTTACCACCATCTAGAGAAAATTGGGCAGTTGCCGAATCATTGCTTGTCAATCGTCCTCCCCTTAAAGTATCGCTACCTTTCCCACCTTTTAGGTGCCCTCCGTATTTACTTGCGATTAGGTAATCATCTTTCGAACCACCAAAAACATTTCTAAAACCTCGGACTTCCCCAACAATAGTCGTGGAGCTATATTTGGGAATTGTTATTTGAGCAGTTTGGCCTTCCGGATCTGCTGCCACTATCACATCTACCGCAGAGAGGTTCACTAATACCGGTGCCGAATATGCAGTTCCAAAATAAGCATCAGGTTTAGAACCGGCGTAGTCCAACGTATTAACACCAAGTCCGCCTTGTAAATCTCCTTTCAGAGTAGCCCCCTTTTCAAACGTAACTATATCGTTACCCCCACCTAGGACGATGTTTTTCACACCATCAACTTGAATTAAATTGAAACTATTTATCCTGATAATAACCCGTCCACTCTTTTTAATTGTCACCGATAAATGAGCCGCGACAGCGCCGAGATTAAGAGTGTGATCTTTACCAGCATTGAGCTTAATCGTTAAAAGACCGTTCGCTGACTCTCCGTTATAGGTCACATTATTACCGCCCCCAGCGACAGTAACCGTAGTAAGGTTGGAAGAAGAAATTGTAAGTCTAGAAGTGACGCGAGTAAAATCGAGGGTTTCATCACCAGAAACTTCATTGATTGTATCTCTCCCAAAATTATCTGAGAATTGATAGGTGTCATCACCCTCTTTGCCTTCGAGAACGTCGTTCCCTCCTTTACCAACCAACGTCTCCTTTCCAGCTTGTCCCTTAAGTTTATCCGCATTATCAGTCCCCTCAACTGTTCCATTAAGAGTTGCTGTATCTTCCTTTAGGAGCCCGGAATATTCTGGGCGCGATTGATCGGGAACAAATGATACGGTCTGAATCTCCCCAAAAGTGAATTCAAGATTCCAATTCGCTCCAAGCGAAGCACTACCAGTGTCATCGATTGAGGCTATGACGTCTGCCCCAGTCAATGTGGCAAGAGTTTCAACCAATTGTCCACCAGGATCACCTGCTGCGATTCGGCAACCGTAGAGAAGAATGTCAGCATCCTCAGTCAGAGCCCGGTCCCAAGTTGTGATTAGTTCTGCATAAGTCGCTAGCCCAATCAAATCGAGATCGACTGAGCCCAAACCAACCACTCCAACAGCTCCGTGAGAGAGAACATGAATTGCCGAAATTGAACGGTCGGCAGCCTCCGCAAGAACGTCGGTGACCAACTGCACTCCGTCATCTGCAGGGTCAATAAAGACCAGTTCTGCGTAATCTTCTGAGAGACCAAAATTGTCATCATCACCAAAAAGCGACTCAAGTAATAGCTCGTGCTTCGGCAGACTAGTTTCGACAAAGATGAGAACATTTGGTTGATCAAGTTCCCCAGCCTCTGGATCAGGGTCGATCTCCTCAAAGATCTGGGTATCATCAGGGCCGACAAAACTCTCTAGCTCATGAGTGATGAAAACCCGGGTCGCATCTGTGACATCAGTCACGGAGACACTCCCATCAGGATTTTCGACTGAACTAAAGAGAAGGGCCTGCTGACTGAGATCCAGAACGTCTGTGCCACCAGCGCCACCATTGACCGAACCAGAAAGTCGTCCATCAGCAAAAACCCTAAAAGTATCGCTACTTTCAGGAGATCCTAACAAAACTTCCATCCTCTCAAATGAAGCCGATCCCAGCGCCCCTGCATCGGTCGCGGTGATATCCCACACCGTGTCTTGGCTAAACCCACCAAGCTCATCAAGCCCTGATCCTCCATCAATTAAGATGTCAACAGGCCCGGCCGGATCGACCTTGGCCAAATTCACGAAATCATTACCTCCCCCAGTCCGGATGGAAAATTGTTGGAGTCCAGCCGCTACGAGCGGTGAGGCAAATTCGATCGAATCTTCGTCCGCTCCATCAAGATCATTGGAACCGGTATCGAGTATGAAGTGTTCAAAATTGCTGAAGGTAATTGATTCGAAAGCGACCCCGCCGCTCGTTCCCGAGATCCGGTTCTGTCCGTTTGCTGGGCTGTCAATGATGATGACATCGGCTCCCCCCGATCCAGTGACAGGAGCCTCTAATGTGAATGCCCCATCTACGTCATTCGTGCCATCGATGATGACGGGTTCGAGACCCGTGAAAACGATGAGACTGGAGCCGGATTCGACCACCCCATCTCCAAAGATTTTACCGGGGGTGTAGCGGCCGTTTTGAGCTCCGTTGACGACCAGTGTGTCGAAGCCTTCATCACCACCGTGATATGTGACATTGATGGGGAGATCTCCAGCCGTGAGATCCACAATAAGAGTGTCATCTGTGGAGGGACTGCCATTGATGATCAGGTTCGTAAATCCCTGTTGGGCGAGGAAGTCGGGATGGAAAGATGACAGATCAATCTCGCCAGATGCAGACACAGAAAAAGCCCCGTCAGCACTGATGCTTGCTGCGTGACCGTAGTATAGAAGGTTTGATTCCTTGTAGGTAAAAGGTTCGCGACCCTCTGGGGGTGCGTTAGCAGCATTAAGCGTAGCGACTAATTGCGCGACAGTGGGATCACCCATAGGTGATTCACCCGGCGCCGGATCACTCCATAAAATTGTCTCTCCTAGAGACAGCCCCGGATACTCATCAGTCGCAGGACGAGCTTGTCCGAGCACTTCAGAACTAGTCTCGCTGGCGATCGCAAGGTCGGAACCAACCTCGTTTCCGAGGGTCATTTCAGCAGCTTGGTCCGCCCCGAAATTCCTCCCCAAGAGACCGTCTTGATCTCCCGTTTCGGCAAGGTCATCATCCAGATTAACGGGCGCTTCTTGAGGGGTGGCGATGGCCTCATTTCCCTCACCCACAGGCAGGTCATCTGGGCCATTTTCGGAACCCCAAGTAAAGTCTTCACCATCACCCAAAATCGAAGCCTCAGTGCCATCTGAATCAAAAAATTCGGGCCCCATCTCAACCTCCACCACTTCCGCAAAGTGGACTTCTTCTAGCGCCGATGAGTCGACAGAATCTAGAGGAGAAAGTCCGTAAACCTCAGGTGGAGCATCGATGGGCCCAGCCGAGAAAAGAATCTTAGGTTCAAGCTGCTCAACCGCGTACCTATCTACCAAGTTATCCCGCTCACGGGAAACTTTGGTCGAAGGCTTTTTGGAACCGAGCGGCATCGGGGTGGGACACTCTCCCAGCGGTAGAATTCCAACAAGAATATTTTCGCTCTACTGAAAATTATTTTGATGTTATTTAATATTTTTTTAATATTAATTAATACTAATAATTTAGGATTTTTTCAAAACCTCCGGACCCATCCTCTGTCTCAGCCTCCCTAAAATTGAAAACTATTTATGAGCGACAATGAGCTTTTTAAGACTACAAGCCCCCAACAAATAAGACCTAGTCACGAACAAATCCAAGGGAGGAGCGCTGCCGCCGATCATTTTCAGAGACCTGTTTTCTGCGAAAGACTGCCAATTTTTCTGCCCTGATTTGGACATACTTTAGTAAGCCACGGCAAAGCAATGGATAGGGTATTTCGCCGGTTGAAGGATGAGCGGTTTTAGTCATAAGGCGATGCAGGAACCGTGGTGAAAATTTCTGAAAAAGAACATCATCCAAGGAATAATAGCGACTCACTAATCCAGGATCCCCTTGCCGACCAGACCGGCCGAAGAACTGTCGATCCACCCGACGGGATTCGTGGGGCTCTGTCACAAGGACATGCAATCCTCCCAACTCTCTGACACCCTTCCCGAGTTCAATATCTGTTCCACGACCAGCCATATTGGTGGCTATTGTGACTCGTCCTTTCAGTCCGGCATCCTCAATAATTCCAGCTTCTTGAGCAAGGCGAGTGGCATTCAGAATGACGTGTTGAATGTTCTGAAGACCCAGCTTACGCCCTAACCGCTCACTCGAGGTAACGGTGCGTGTTCCGATGAGCACAGGCTGTGAATCTCGGTGACAGCGAATCACCTCCTCAGAAACCGCATGTTCGCGATCAGCCTCACTCAAGTAGAATTTAGGGCTCCGATATCGTGAAATATTGGGGAGATTTCTAGGAATCTTAACAGTCGGAACCCCATAGATCGTCCAAACTTCGTCGGCAATTTCTTGCGCTGTTCCGGTGGCACCTGAAAGCTTACGATATTTTTGGAAAAATCCTTGAAAGGAAATCTGGGCGATTGTGGTGGAAGGCGCCGTAATCACGAGACTTTCTTTAGCCTCAACGATTTGGTGGAGACCCAGCTTCCATGAGCGGTCTGGCATTGGCCGCCCGGTGCTCTCGTCAATGATCACAACCTTTCCATCTTCGATGATATAATGAGATCCCAGGGTGAAGAATTCGTGCGCCTCCAAGGCAAGCAACACCATCTCACGGCGACGATCAGGGCAACGCCAAAGCGGAGATAGGGGGAAATCATCTCTCTCGGCAATTTTTTCTTCACCTGCCTCGGTCAACTTCACTTCCCGTCGTCCTCGATGGATTGTGTAGTCAGTCCCAGGTCGAAGAAATTCAGCAACCTTCCAAGCGCCAAGACAAGCTTGGCGTAGTTCCTCTGATTTAAATTTTTGGCTAATTAGGAGTGGAGTGACTGCTTCATCGATTAGACCATTATCAGCCTCATCAACAAGAGCCCGGAAAAGCCCACGCTGAGTGAGGCGAACTCCGCTTTCAGATGCCCTGACAAACTTGCGCACCTGTTGGCGCACACCCGACCGCGTCCACTCGCCGAGTTGAAGTCGGTCTCGAAGAAAATCGGCAGCAACTTCCTTGGCGGTCGTGTAAGTAATATCAACCTGATATCCCGCCTGTCGGTCAGCTGGTTTGGTCTTCCCGATCACAGACGCAACCGTAATCCCAAGCCGCGCGTAGAAACGCTTCATGGTCAACGCATCACGCTTAGCAAGATAATCATTGGCCGTGATGACGTGAACGGGCTCGCCTTTCCAAGACTCAAAGGCCGCCGCAATAGCAATCGAGAGAGTCTTCCCCTCTCCCGTATCAATCTCAGCCAAATACCCCTTAATCAAAGCGAGGGCAGACAGCATCTGAACCTTGTAGGGAATTAATCCCAACTCGCGACGAGCCACTTCGCAAATTAAAGCAAGGACTTTGGGATCTGGCAAAGCGTCACCGGAAACATGAAGTCTCGAATCCCTAATTAGCCGGTTAATTTCCTTATCAGTAATTTCTTCGAGTCGTTTACGCTCAATTTTTGCAACTTCAACGTTCTTGAGCCATGGCTTCAAAATTGAACTGCGCTGTTTCCATTTTCCTGCAAGACGTTTGATCAAGAGATCCAACCCCTTTAGGTCCGGGGACGCTTTTTCCTGGAAAAACGAATTCTGAAAGTGGCTTGGCGCATTGATTTTCATAAGAAAATCGAACTAGAGCTGATATTCGCGTTGGAAAAACTGCCGGACAAAATGACGCCACTGACCAAGCAGCGGTTTATTTGGCAAGGCGAAGCGCGCTACACCTCGCTGCCCATGTTGCAAAATAACGCCATTCACCTCCTCTATCGTACCTCTGACCTGAAAATAAGGCTCTGTGGTTTGCCTCCCATCGCCATTGCGACTTGAGACTCCGACCGATCCACCACCAGTCACGCCCAAAGCCGCGCTTGGAAGATCTTCCTGACCAGCCGGAATGGAATCAAGATTGGTGATCAGTAAATTCACACCTTCCTGACCTTTAATTTTTAATTCCGAATCATTCAAGGAAAGCCGTCCGGCATCGCGTTGGTGAATCACTGCACTCAAGACGTAGCCATCCTCACCTCTCACCATGCCAAGAGATTGCCCTCGGGGAACGACCGAACCCATGACCTCGTGAAGATCATTCGCGATCCAACGCCCTGAGACCGGTGCCCTCACCACCAAGTTTTCAAGCTGGGTCTCTAAAGCCAACTCGCGAGCATCCAGAGACTTTGAAAGCCCCTCTAACCCAGCCAGCTGAATTCCCTGTTCATTGCGATCCCTTCTGAACAGCAAATCTCCGCGCTCACGTTCAATACGAATAAGTTCCCTCTCAGCCTCCAGATCTTTATTGGTCAATCGCAACAAAATTTGGCCACCTTCCACCATTTCACCGGAAGGAGTTACCAACTCAGTGATACGACCAGGGCTACTCGTGTATACATTCTGAAATTCTGAGGACTTCACGATACCCTCAGCACGGAAGTAGTAAGGCATAGGCACCAAGGCCAAAAACGATAAAACTCCTCCTAAAAAGAGAGCCACAATTCCGAGAGCACGTGTTCGGCGATTCATGAGTTTCGGACTGAAAAATACATAACGCAGGCCTTTCACAAAAGGAAGAATCCCCCAAACCACGCCAAATAAGAGCGCCAGTATCACACCAACAATCAGAAACTGCTTCGATACGAAGATTAGAATCCCGATCATTAAAAGGAAGCGATAGATCCAACTCGTAAAGAAATAGAGAGTGAACCCGATTTGCTCCCTTCGCGAGCGTGTAGGAATCGGGCCGGGATCGATCTTAAAAATCTTCTTATTCACCCACCAGCCAACCAACGCTTGGGAACGGCCCTGCAAATTCGGAGTTTCAAGTAAATCGCACAGAATATGATAACCATCAAAACGCAAAAGCGGATTGAGGTTAAAAAGCAGCGCTCCGACTGAAGCGGTGATAGCCACATTATACGCGACTCTAGAAGCCACTCCATCAGCCCCCTCTGCCCATAATTTCACAGCAAGGGCCGCAACAAATAACTCTAGAGCCATCCCCGAGATACCCACAATCACCCGCTGATACTTGCGAGCGAACGCATAGCAAGATGAGGCATCGACATAGGGTAGCGGGTTAAAAACCAAAAGCATCACCCCCATTTCAGGAACTTCTCGACCGTACCTTCGGCAGGCATAGCCATGACCAAATTCGTGAATGATCTTTGTGATGATAAGGCCTACATAAAGATAAGGAAGATTAGACAATCCGAGGATCAACCGAGATGAAGCCGAAAATCGCCCCCAATTTTCGACTAACGCCTGCGCACCCCACGCAAAAACAACAAACCAAAGGACAGCCCCGATAGGTGTGAAAATCCACGCGAAGAGCGGAAGAGTTCGACGCAGAAAAGGATCTGGATTAATAAGGGGAATCTTTAAAAAAAGAAGACTGGAAAATTGTTGCTTACGTTTTTGGGCCTTCTCACGAATTTTATTTTCCTCCAGAGCAGCAATATCTGCGGTTTTATCACTTCGGAGAAGACCCGATTGATAAAGCTGCGAGAGTAATTGGATCACCTCACCCTGGCCCGGAGCGTCTACCGGATCGATCTCAAGAGCCTGATCCCAAGCATCCTGAACCGTCTCAGAATCTTCAAGGTAACAAATAAAGCGATAGGCAGCCGGCCGGATTCGAAAAAACCGATGTCCAAGCTTGTCACAAACGACATACCAAGGCTCACCCCGGAACATCTGACGAATCATTTCAACGCCCGGCAGAAGGCGCACTTTACTGCGGCTCACCCGATACCAGGATTCATCAAAGACCGTGCGTTTACTCATGGCGAAAGTTCTCTCCAGCTAGAACCAAAGCTTCATGCGAACAAATTCCCAGGTCCGATGGAGGTAAACCCATGCCACGGATCGATTTTCAATATCTACTTTGCAAACGCCACTCATTCCAGGGCGCCACCACGATTCGGGCGCGTCGGCGAGATTAACCCTCACCCGAAAGGCTGTTCCTGTCTCTTTCACCACCGCAACCGGCTCGTATGAGTCGAGTGACACTCTGAATTTATCTTCAGGACGTGAAGTGAAAGCAAGCTCCCCTTCCATTCCTTTTTTGAGAAAATGAATATCTCGCTCATCGACCTGAAGCTCGCCATAAGTATCACTGATCTCAACAATGCGCATGAGTTTTTCGCCAACTTGGGTTGGAGAGGAAAGCCTTTCTTTTAAATCTCCCTCAACAATTACCCCGTCGAAGGGTGCACAAATTTCGCTGCGATCTAGTCGGTAATTAAGAGCCGTCAGTTTTGCATCTGCCTGTTCGATAGATAGCTGCGAAAGCTTCATCTGCGAAAGATCTCCTTCTGCCTCGTAGCGGCGGGAGTCTGCGAGACTACGATCACGCTGAGCTTTGAGTTCTATCCGCTGCATCAGTAACTCACGGCGATCTAACCTCAGCAAAACCTGCCCCTTTCGAACCACATCGCCAACATTAACATCAACCGTATCGATAAAACCCGAAAAAGGTGCGGTTACATCTGCCGAAGCTTCGGTCCGCAGGAGAAAAGGAGCTTTGACAGTATGTTTTATTGGAATAACACAGCAGAGTAGAAAAGTTAAAACGAGACTTACCCCTAACAATTTCCACCCGGTATGGCGATAGCCAAGTAGCGAAGCAAAACGCTGTCGAACCGAGCGCCAAGCTCGAGATCCAATCCAACCAGACTTTTGATAAAGATTCACCAGTTGCGGGCTCACTAAATCGAGGACTACCCGGAGGGCATCAACCCGCTCTTGTGAAATGCCATCAGACTCTTGTGGATACTCAATTGTTACAGAACCATGAACCTCGCCATTTTCACGAAGTGGCATTGACAAGATTTGGCAGTTAGCATGGGCCTCGGAAAAAGCCTTATGTTGCCTATTAATCCCTACGCCTTTAATCGATGGAACACCCACCTCACAATCTTGTTCGGCTGCCTCATCCATAGCTCGACCAAGCGCCCCAGCAGTTTCGGTATCGTTGCGTATACGACCTCCATGATTGGTTGCGATCAACTCCATGAGACCTTTTTTACGCCAACCAAGAGTCACCCGCATCGCCGCAAGCTCGGTTTCTAACTCATTGCAAAGTCGATTTGCCGCCTCTCCAAAGTGAGCTGATTCACCGATGATAAGTCCTAAATCAACAACCCGAGAAATCTCGCTTAGTGCGCTCTCCGATGAATCGGCCTTGCGCTGCGCCGAAAATGCAATAACGGCGGACTCTACAAAAGTTTGTAGCTTAACCCGCTCTGGTTCTGAGATTTCAGTTGGACTGGCGGACACAAGCGAAAAACCCATACCGCCACCGACAATCCTAATCGGGTAGATACTCCAATCAGTTCCAAGTTCTTTAATTGATTTGAACTCAGTCCCGGCGGCCATAATCGCCTTCCGCACATTCACTGGAGCGGCCCTGAGATTACTGTTTTTACTCGAACCAAACAGCTTTAGATTCTCGCCCTCGACCTGTAAAGCGAAGCATTCAGTGAGTTGCCACTGATCCGCAACGGTCTGGACCAAGCATGACCAGAAATCGGCAGGATCTGAACCACTCTCCAAAATCTCGCTGAGGTTCATTCACGCCCCTCCATTCCCGGAAGTTTAACTTTCACCCGTACACCAGGCTTAATCTTCAGTTCACTATTATCAAAACTAAAACGAACGCGGAAGAGCCCGCTTCGGGAATCGAGTTGCGGGTCAATGAACACAAGGGTGGCTTTTTTTTCTTTAATCTCAGGCAGCTCCGGAAAAAGAACATCGGCTTCCATTCCCTTTTTGAGATTCGGTAGATGCTTGGTCGAGAGAAAGAAAACTAACTTCATTTTAGACGCATCTATAATCTCAAACACGGGCTCGACTCTTTCTACTGCCTCACCAGGATCCTTCAGCCTGTAAACGATTGTTCCCCCAACTGGAGATTTTATTGTCCTTTGTTTAACAGCTACTTGCGCCATTTCCTGCTCTATTTGAAGACGCTTAAGCTCGACCTCTTTCTGTAGGAGTTCAGATTTCTTTTGAATCTTTTTATCATAGAGATCCCTAGCTGTCTTGGCATCTGCTAAAGCTTTCTCTATTAGAATGCCAAGCCGCTTTACTTCAAGCTGCTCTTTTGTCGAAAACAGCGTGGCGAGGGTACCTCCTTTTTCGACAATATCTCCCTCTTGAACCGCCACACTTTCGACAATTTCTTCCACTGGTGAACTAATTGTAATCCTCGCTGCAGGTTGGCTCGTTCCCTCAATCCAAACCTGCGCAAGAGAGGGCGAAATACAGCCTGAAAGACAGACCAAAATTACTAAAATTCGATTCACAATTCTTTTCATAAAGTCCGTGATTTTCTTGGTTTCGATTGATTAAGCTCTCATCGCCTGGCCTTGGCACGAGTGACCATGACCTGTATCTCAGCACTCGAAATTCCCATGCGTTCAAAAATTTGTCCTGCAGCGAGCCATACAGCGATCACAGACTTGCTGAGAGCTGCCTCACTGGCGACCAAATTCACCTTAGAATCTCCAAGGATTTGCTGTAGTTCGACAACCCTATAAAAGTCGCCCTCTCCCGCATTGAATAAGTCTTGTTCTTGTTTGAGCCTCTCAGCAGCAAGCTCCACAGCCTTTTTTGCCGTCTGTATCCTTTGCTTTGCAGCCTCCATACGAGTGCATGCTGTGTGCACCTCCAGTGAAATGGAACGCTTAGCTTTTTGAACTTCTAATTCAGCTTTTCGCACCTGTGCCTCGGCTGCATCCATTGCAGCATCAGCGGCATCCTTGGCGAGCGGCATCTTGAAGTTCAGGCCAAGCGACCATTCCCTTCCTTGAGCGCTGGCAGCCTCTTCAAGAGCGCCTCCCCCTTTAGCATCTAAACCGTAAAGCCCCACGGATCCTGTCAAATTGAGCTGCGCCTTCCCAGAATCCCTTGCGCGCAGAACATTTAATTTTGCAGTATCAACGACGTGATTGTAATAGCTAATATCCAATCTGCGCTTTTGGCCATAACTAATCAATTCACGCTTGCCCATATTCGTCTCGCCTAAAAAGAAAGCTGAAGATGGCTTGAATTTAGTTTTCCCCTCCAGATCTGGCTCGCGGTTAGTCAGCGCAAACAGGGTATTGACTCTTTCAATTTTCTCGGCGGCACTGGTGATATATTGATCCTGTCGCTGATAAAGGGCAAGTTCTGCAGTTGTGACGTCAGTCGCCAAACCTTCTTTGCTTTTTAAAAGCTCCTTATTGCGAACCAGCATCTGCTCGGCTAACCTGATATTTTGACCATGGACATTTAATACGCGATCAGCTGTGACAATATCCGTGTAGCGAGTCGCAACTTCAGCGACCAAGTTCATTGCCTTTACATGAGTTAAAATTTCTTGGGCCGCTCCACGAAGCTTCGCGATATTTACACCAGCAAGATTGGCATCTTTGCCAAACCCACGAAGAAGCGGCTGCGTTACGGTAACACCAGTAAAGGTTTCATACTCCGGAGAAAACAAGGCATTGGCCGAGGTCCGGTTGAGCGTATTACTAAGACGAGAAAAACGTGAACCAACCTCTAAAATAGTTCCCGTCGAATATTTCTTTTTTACTCCGACCCTAGCCGTGAGATTTTCATCAATGAAAATTCTGCTTCCGTTTCCTGGTAATTGAACCCCGCCAACCGAGACAAATTCGCGGGTGTTCTGGGGTTTAGAGCGATCCTCATATCGGGTTAATGCCTCAGCACCCCAACCAAACTCAGCCAATTCTCGCTGAATCTGAGCACTACTTATTTTCACGCTTTCGAGCTCGCTCTTAAAGTCGGTATTTTCTTTCAGAGCACGACGCACTGAAGAGTAAATGCTCATTATCTCGGTCTCTTGCCCTTGGACGATCTGTGTTGAGATCGGGATAAAGAAACTAATGACGGCAAGATGATTTTGGAATTTCATAAGCTGGCTAAAAAAATACAGCAATTAAAATTTTCATGTACACATAAATACTTAACTAACTGATAGTTAAGTATTCTTAAATACTGGCAAGAAATGCAAGGAATAACTATCCGTCATAACTAGGGCCTCGCAGCTTTGCGAGCATTTCATAATGACCAGAAAAAAAGCACGCCATTTCGGGCGTGCCTTTCTGAAATAGATTTAAGTATGAACGTTCACTTTTTCTTGGCCTCCTCGCGCTCTTTGGCATCAGCGACGACTTGATCAGCTACATTCCTAGGACAGGGTGCATAATGCTCAAACTCCATCGAGAACTGGCCACGACCTGAAGTCATGGTGCGGAGGTCACCAATGTATCCGAACATCTCGGAAAGAGGAGCTTGCGCCTTGATACGAATTCCGCCTGAAGCAGAATCTTGTGACTGAATCATACCGCGACGACGATTAAGATCACCGATCACATCACCAACATGATCTTCAGGGGTGAAAACATCGAGCTTCATAATAGGCTCAAGAATTTGAGCCCCTGCCTTGGGAACAGTTTGGCGATAAGCGGCTCTCGAAGCAATTTCAAAGGCTACGGCCGAGGAGTCAACCGCGTGGAATCCTCCGTCCGTGAGAGTCACCTTAAAGTCCAAACAAGGATAGCCAGCAAGGACACCCTTCTCGAGAGATTTCTTAAAGCCCTTTTCAACGGAAGACCAGTACTCTTTGGGAACATTACCACCAACCACAGTCGACTCGAACTGAAAGCCCTCTCCAGGCTCCAGAGGAGTCAGGGTGTAGTCAATTTTAGCAAATTGACCGGAACCACCTGACTGCTTTTTATGGGTGTAACTATCTGATGTCTCCTTGGTGATTGTTTCGCGATATGCAACCTGCGGAGCACCCACGTCAACCTCGACTTTGTGAGTCCGCTTTAGGATATCCACTTTAATATCAAGGTGAAGTTCGCCCATTCCTTTGAGGATGGTCTCACCAGAATCAAGATCTGTCTCAACCCGGAAGGAAGGATCCTCCTGAATCATTTTGCCAAGCGCGATGCCAAGCTTCTCGGCATTGGCTTTATCCTTGGGCGCTACCGCAAGAGAGATCACGGGATCCGGGAATACCATGGGTTCAAGGGTAGCAGGATTGTCTTTTGAACAAAGAGTGTGTCCGGTTTGAACATTTTTAAGACCCACAAGAGCAATGATATCACCCGCTTGTGCACTATCGAGCTCAGTTCGGTCATCAGCATGCATCTCGACGAGACGCCCAACGCGCTCAGTTTTACCTGTGAATGTGTTAAGAATCGTGTCCCCTTTTTTCATCGTTCCCGAATAAATCCGAGTAAAAGTCAAGGCACCAAATTGATCATCCATGATCTTAAAAGCGAGTGCACGAAGTGGTCCGTTTGCATCAACTGTAGCAACCTCACCGGTCAACTCACCGTCATCGTCAAACTCGGGTTCCGGCTCCACTTCAATCGGAGATGGCAGATAGTCGACAACGGCATTAAGCACATTCTGGACACCTTTGTTCTTAAAGGCTGAACCACAAAAAGCCGGGAAGAAATCTAGAGCGATAGTTCCTTTTCGAATACACTTTTTGATGGTGGCGATATCAGGGATATTCCCTTCGAGGTAAGCTTCCATCACCTCGTCATCCTGCTCCACGGCGGTTTCGATCAATTCTTCGTGATATTGATTACACTTATCAACGAGGTCCTCGGGAACGTCTTGGATCTCAAAATTCTCAGGAAGACCGGAGTCGTCCCAGACATAAGCCTTCTTCTCAAGAACATCCACGACTCCTACGAAGGAATCCTCAAAACCAATTGGAATCGTCATCACAAGCGGGGTTGCTCCAAGAACGTCCTTTGTCTGCTGGATCACGCGATAAAAATCTGCTCCGATCCGGTCGAGCTTATTGACAAAGATAATCCGAGCGACTTCTGAGTCGTTGGCATAACGCCAGTTAGTTTCGGATTGGGGCTCAACACCACCTGACCCACAGAAAACTCCGACCCCTCCGTCGAGAACTTTGAGAGAGCGGTAAACCTCAATCGTAAAGTCAACGTGTCCCGGGGTATCGATAATGTTCATCCGGTGGTCGTCCCAGAAACAGGTAGTCGCCGCTGACTGAATGGTAATTCCACGCTCAGCTTCCTGCTCCATGAAGTCGGTTGTAGACTCACCATCGTGGACCTCACCCGTTTTGTGGATTTTTCCAGTGAGCTTGAGGATTCGCTCAGTCGTCGTGGTCTTTCCAGCATCAACGTGTGCAAAGATGCCAATGTTACGGTATTTAGTGAGGTCTGTCATGGTAACTTGTCTCGTGGAGGGGCGCGTCTTAATCGCCAGCCCACCCTTTTGTCGAGTCTGGAACGAGACTTTTTCAGCTTGAATCAAGTTCTCTTTCGACCTTTCCAAAAAAATAAGGTCACCCCCCAGGATAAAAACTGGGCTAGAATTAAAAATCAGTATCAATAAATACGCAAAAGCGTCGCAGAAACCGTGATACTCCGAGATTTAAAGAAGTAGCTGCCAGAACCATCAAGACTCCGACATCAAGCAGAGTAATCTGAACGAGCCTCTTGGAGCCTCATTTTTTCAGCAAAATTTAAATTAGACATCCTCGAACTGAAGTTCTCATGAAGCCTAGAGAATCGTCTTTTCGGCAGATTTTTTTGCAACCAGATCAGACCTCTTGGACCTGACCCTTTATAACCTAAAGATCCAACAACGTCGATTTTGAGTCTAATTTCTTAGTATCTTGAACCGATTCTTCGTTTACAAATCTCGGTTTCCTGACATTCAAGCCCTCGACAAACCAACTTTTTCGAAACAAATGAGCACGAATTACTTCAACACTCTCCCACTTCGGCGCCAGCTGGACGAGCTTGGCACTTGCCGTTTCATGGACGCCTCTGAGTTCGCCAACGGCGTAAATGCAGCTAAAGGACTTAAGATTGTGATTGTGGGCTGTGGCGCCCAAGGCCTCAACCAGGGCCTCAACATGCGCGACTCCGGCCTCGACGTATCCTATACCCTCCGCCCTGCTGCGATTGAGGAAAAGCGCCAGTCCTACCTCAACGCAACCGAAAATGGTTTCGCGGTTGGCACCTATGAGGAAATGCTTCCGACCGCTGATATCGTGATGAATCTTGCACCAGATAAACAGCATACTAAAGTGGTCGAAACAGTTATCCCGCATATGAAGGAAGGTGCTACTTTTTCTTATGCTCACGGGTTCAATATCGTTGAAGAAGGAACCCAAATCCGCAAAGACCTCACTGTTATTATGGTCGCTCCAAAGTCACCCGGTTCTGAGGTGCGCGAAGAATATAAACGGGGCTTTGGAGTTCCCACCCTCATCGCCTGCCACGTTGAAAACGATCCTTCCGGGGAGGGCATCGAACTTGCCAAAGCTCTTGCCGTCGGCCAAGGCGGGGATAAGGCAGGCGTCCTCGAATCATCCTTCGTAGCTGAAGTGAAATCCGACCTCATGGGAGAACAAACTATTCTTTGCGGTCTTCTCCAGGCTGGCTCCATTCTCTGCTTTGAGAAAATGAAAGCTGATGGCATCGATCCAAAATGGGCCGTCAAGCTTATCCAGAACGGCTGGGAAGTTACGACCGAAGCGCTCAAACACGGTGGCATTACCAACATGATGGATCGCCTTTCCAATCCTGCGAAGATCGAAGCTTTCAAGCTTTCTGAGCAGCTCAAAGACATCATGCGGGATCTATTCTACAAGCACATGGACGATATCATTTCAGGTGAGTTCTCGAGCACCATGATGACCGACTGGGCAAATGATGACGTTAACCTCCTTGGCTGGCGCAAGGACACTGGTGAAACCGAATTCGAACAAACGGAGGGTGAAGGCGAAATCTCCGAGCAGGAATACTTCGACAAAGGGATCCTGATGGTTGCGATGGTGCGCGCCGGTGTCGAACTCGCTTTTGAAGCGATGGTCGAAGCAGGCATCGAGCCTGAGTCAGCCTACTACGAGTCTCTCCATGAAACTCCACTCATCGCCAACACCATTGCTCGCAAGAAACTCTACGAAATGAATCGCGTCATTTCGGATACCGCCGAGTATGGCTGTTATCTGTTCAGTCACGCTGCCGTCCCTCTTTTGCAAGACTTCATGTCCAAAGTTGACACCAGCGTCATCGGAAAAGGTCTCAATTCAAGCGACCAAAGCGTCGACAATCAAACGCTCGTTCAGGTCAACGCCATCATCCGCGACCACGAAGTGGAAGAAATCGGCATATACCTTCGCGAAGCGATGGGTGCAATGAAGCCCATTAACGCCTAGACTCATTCTCGCGAGCTCCTCGCTTGCGATTCCTCTTTAAAAGCCCGAGACCTCACCTGAGGCTCGGGCTTTTTGATCCCTCCTAAGAAGGATCTTTCGTTTTAAGACACCTAATCTATTGCCTCCCTCTACTAAATCTTCTCCTTCATTTTCACTTCCCAAAACTTTGCCGTATAAATATTTAGGATCCTTGTAGAGTTTATCCAATCCACTTTGGATCGTCCTAGCCGCAAGGAAATCAACAAACTGTCGCTCACATAATCTCTAGGGATTCCCCTCATCAAACAAAAACATCAGGCAAACCCCTCTCAGCTTTTAAAATGACTCTTCACCCCAAACAGGCGACCGAAATAATTCTCAAGAGCTTTGCAACCTCCCCTCTCCTCATTGCCGATCTTCCAGAAGCTCCACACTTCCTGCCATCAGATCTCACTCCTCCCGATGGCTTAACGCCGCTCAACTTCTCACAAAAACTCGGCCACCTTTACGAAGACGCCCTCGCTCAAATTTTCGCGGCCTCCAAAAACTACGACCTGCTAGAACGAAACCTTCAAATCCAAAAAGACATTCATACTACCATCGGCGAACTTGACTTCCTCCTCCGCAATCTCGATTCCAACCAAATCATCCACCTCGAATGTGCCACTAAATTCTACCTCGCGGTTGGAAGCGACCTACCCGGACCAGATGCCCGAGACAACTACTTCAAAAAACTTACGCACCTCCGACAACACCAACTCCAACTTACCCACAGTTTTCAAGATCACCTTCCCACCATGTATCGCAACGAAGACATTATCACAAAACAACTCGTTCACGGATGCCTCTTCGATCACATTGAAGCCGAAACAACAGCAACTCCCGAGTTCTTAAACCCGGAATGTCGCCGTGGAAAATGGCTCCGCCAGACCGAGATTCCGATACACTTCCCAGCCGGTCAAGAATTCCAAGTCATTCCGAAAACTCTCTGGCCTATCCCCTTAAAATTTCTACCTAAAATCACTTTGGAATCGTGGGAACCCACCCAGCCTTTAGAAAGGTGCACGATGGTTCGAGTCCCCAACAAACCAATTCCCTATTTTATCGCTCCTGCAGAATACCCTCACTACGAAGGCACTTTGTAAATCAAACGAAGGGAATCCAATCGAAGACGGGCTCCTCCCAGAGCCGATTTAAGGGCCTCACGATGATCCTCAATCTGAAGCAATTCCTCCTCTCCAACCAGAGGATTTAATTGAGCTAAGTCTTCCAAACGCTCTTTTTCTTCATCAAACGAACTCTGCATCACTTCTAACGATCTCTTCACAACTGCTACCCGTCGCTTTCCGGCTAACAAATCAAGCGTTTTCAACATCTCAGGTATCATCTCGCCCGTGATCTTAGGTTGTTCAAGAAGCTTACGGTGGTTGCCTCGACGAAGTACGGCTTTCATCAAAGATGCATCGGAAGTCATATCTTTTCCTTGGTAGTCAATCGCCACTCGCAGGGGCACCGCAGGAAGATAGTGATCGGTTTGCAGCGAAGCTGGAGCCACACATTCCAAAATGTAGTAGGCTTCTAGAATCACGGAACTTGTTCCGGGCGCCTCCCAAACTCCAAAGGCGCAATTCCCAGCTTCAGCTGAGAGCAAAAGATCAATCGAGTTTCTCACCATGGGATGATCCGCTGTCATAAGCCCAATCTCCTCGCGCATTAAGGCGCGATCTCGATCGAAGGTGACGGCCATTCCGTCTTCGGATAAATCGGGGAACGCATCGGTAATCACATTACTCTGTTTGAGTAAATAATCTCGAGCATCTAACTCCTCAACTTCCAGCCCGAAGTGATCAAAGAGCCTCAAAATCCAATCCTCAAACTCCCGATCTCCGTCCCATCCATCGAGCTCCTCCAGCACCTTTTCAATTTCACCACTACCCTTAGATGTTAGCGCTAGAAGCCGATCGGGACCTCGTTCCATTTGAGCCTCGGTCTCCGCTCGTAGTTTTTTTGATTCCTCGATGAATTTTGGCAAGGTGTCCGCCTTTATCTGCTGAAGTCTCTTCACTAGAAGTTGAGCCCCTTGTAAATTCTTCTCAAAGGCATTCAAGCCCTCCTGATACCACCGCGCATATCGCTCCCCAACATCGCCCTTCACATAGGGCACATGGATATTGATCGTTTCAGTCTGCCCAATCCGATCAAGCCGACCAATCCGCTGCTCGAGTAATTCTGGATTCTCTGGTAAATCAAAGAGCACCAAATGGTGCGAAAACTGGAAGTTACGCCCTTCACTTCCAATCTCAGAACAAATAAGTAAATTAGCACCGTTTTTCTCCGAAAAGTAAGCGGCATTCCTATCCCGCTGGAGCAAAGTCAACTCTTCATGGAACTGGGCAATTTTCATGTTAACTCGATCCAATAGGGCTTCCATTAGGTCCTCCACCAAATCCAAGCTCTTACCAATTAGAAGAATTTTCTCCTCAGGATGATTTTCCAAAAATCCCACCAACCAATCGACCTTAGCAACAAATTGGTCTTCCCCTTCTAATGCGACCAAATGTGCCTTCCGGTCCGGAAACCCACGCAGCTGTTTTCGGGTATTGCGAAACATCACTCTACCTGTTCCAAAGGAATCGAGTAAATCTCTTACCACTCTCTCTCTCGCTCCCTCCTGATCCAACCTGGCCAGCCCCTCTGTAATTCGCGGCGCGCGATCCACAAATCCCTGCACATCCGGCTTTCCGCCCTCCTGAATCAAGTCGATAGCATCAGCAACCAACTCATAGTAATCTGTTTCTTCCAAAAAAGCCTTGAGATCATTGTAGCGATTTGGATCTAGCAGCTGCAGTCGTGCAAAATGCCCCTCCGCACCAAGTTGCTGCGGTGTCGCTGTCAACAATAAGACTGAGGCTGTCTCTAGCGCCAAAGCCTGCACTAAGCGATATCCATCACTTGCTTCCTCCGGACTCCATTCTAGATGATGGGCCTCATCTACAATCAACAAATCCCATCCCGCACTAATCACTTGAGGAATTCGCTCAGGATGATCTAAGAGGAAATCTTGAGAACAAAGGATGAGCTGATTTTCCAAAAATGGATTCTCAGTCGAAATTGACTGACATCTTGCTTCATCAAAGATGGCAAATAGTAAATTAAAACGACGCAGAAGCTCGACAAACCACTGATGCACTAACGGCTCAGGCAAAAGAATCAACACTCGATCCGCACGCCCTGTCAGATGAAGTCGATGCAAAATCAAACACGCCTCAATCGTCTTTCCAAGCCCCACCTCATCTGCCAAAAGGACACGTGGCGCCAATCGCGATGACACCTCACGCGCAATCGCAATCTGATGAGGAATCAAATCAACCCGCCCACCCAAAAAACCTCGTAGCGGCGATTTCCGAATCTTGGATGATCGAAAGAGTGATTCGACGCGCAAGTTGAACGTCCGGAGATCGTCAACCTGGCCACCAAGTAACCGATCATCGGGTTTAGAAAAACTAATAGAATCATCCAACTCTCCCTCGGAAACCGATTGATCACCTTGATGATAAATTAGGAGCCCATCCTTGTCCTCAACTCGATCAATGATGATGGTCTCTCCCGTGTGAATCAGAATCTCATCCCCCACCTTAAAACGTACCCTAAGAATGGGTGCCGAATCGACAGCGAAGATTCGTTTTTCATTCGCTGTCGTAAATAGGATCACAACCCTATTTCCCTGCGATTCCAACAAAACCCCCAGACCTAGCTCGGGTTCACTCGTACTGACCCATCGCTGTCCCGCTACAATTCTCTCTCGCATTCGTCACGATCCATAGCGGGAATAATCAAGAGTTGAAATCGCGAATCGATAAGATTTTAAAAGACGCTAATGATCTTGGATCCACCTTCAAGGTTGCTAAGTTCTAACCGAAGCGATGAAGGAACTAAAAGACGGCCTTAGATCACTCGTTCGGATAGACTTTCGCGGGAACGTTCACAAACAGTTTCGCGGCACAGACTCCGACAAACGGTTCACAAATGAAGTGGCTGTTTTAAAAGCCCTCGAAGATCGCGGAGCGACGAATGTCCCCCGCTTGGTTGGACACGACCCTGAAACGTTGACACTCATAACAACCAATTGTGGCTCACCCGCGCCTCTGATCACGGTTGAAAAGGCACAGGTCCTATTCCAAGAACTAGAGGACAAATATGGCATCCGGCACGATGACCCCGAGCCACGTAATGTCACTTACTCTCCTCACCTCGGGAAATTTTGCCTGATCGACTTCGAACTCTCCGAAATCCTCCCCATTCCTTCAGAACTTAAAACTGGTAAAACTAACGTCCTCCGAGCCAATTGGGCAGCTTCCAGCGTTAAAGGCAATGGCCACCTTAGCAATGACGACTCGTTTATTACTCTCACCGTAAATCCCGAATCGACTGACCCGCTTCCCAAATCAGGAGAAATTCTTCTCGATCCCTCACACCTCGTCCTAGCAGTCTCCGACGGAATGGGCGGGCACAACGCTGGTGAGTTTGCCTCCCGCCTCCTCATGTCCCGAATTCGCAAGGAAGCGGCGGAACTCTATCACCAACTCGGAACAAGCGAAGACGCTCAAAATGCCCTCGACGCACTACTTCGCCAATGCCACCACGACGTCACCGAACTTGCAAAGCAGAATGGGAACACGGAGGGAATGGGTGCTACCCTCACCATGGCCTGGATCAGCCATAGTAGACTTTTTTGGGCACATATTGGTGATTCCCGACTCTACCTTATTGATGATGAAGGAGTGCGGCAACTGACACAGGATGACTGCAGGGCATGGCATCAGTGGAAAAGAGGTGATATCACGGAGTATGCCTACCGTAATCATCCTCGAAGATCGGTTTTAAGCGATGTTCTCGGTGGAGGCACCCATGAACCGTTTCCTAAAACCAGCTCCCTCCCCCTGAAAGACAAGCAACGAATTATGATTTGCTCAGACGGAATCATGGATGGACTTTGGGAAAAAAACATCCAGGAGATGCTCGCCGAAAAAAAACCCGTCCCTGAAATCATGGGAAATCTTTCCCGCAAAGCGATCGAAAACGACGACAAAGATGACACAACCCTGATCGTAGCAGAAATATCCCGTATTTAGAGTTGGCACATCAATTGCTTCGTTTAATAAGGAATTGTGCTAGCGAAGTAATTTACGTAAAACGCTTGCGCGATTCAAACTTGGAAATCCTTTTTCCAGACAAACAAATCAGACCAATGGCAAAATACCGACTCGATTATATCTGGCTGGACGGCTACACACCCGTTCCTAATCTCCGTACTAAGTGCTGCATCAAAGAATTTGATGAGTTTCCAACTCTCGAACAGCTTCCTGAATGGGGCTTCGATGGATCTTCAACCCAGCAAGCAGATGGTGGTGATTCCGACTGCGTGCTCAAGCCCGTCGCAATCTACGCCGACGGAACCCGCGAAAATGGAGCCCTCGTCATGTGCGAAGTGATGCTCCCGGACGGCGCTCCTCACCCATCCAACGCCAGGGCCACAATTCTCGATGACGAGAATGCATGGTTCGGTTTTGAGCAGGAGTATTTCTTCAAGAAAGATGGCAATATCCTTGGGTTCCCGAAAGGCGGATACCCTGAACCACAGGGCGGTTACTACTGCGGTGTTGGTTACAAGAATGTCGGTGATATCGGCCGTGCTATCGCAGACGAGCACCTAGACCTCTGCCTTTATGCCGGGATAAATCACGAGGGCATCAACGCCGAAGTAGCTATGGGACAATGGGAGTTCCAAGTCTTCGGTAAAGGTTCCAAGAAAGCAGCAGACCAAATCTGGGTTGCTCGCTTCCTTCTCGAACGACTCGGCGAGGAATACGGCGTCGACATCGAGTATCACTGCAAACCTCTTCAAGGCGACTGGAATGGTTCCGGAATGCACTGCAACTTCTCCACCGAAAAGTTGAGGGAAGAGGGTGGTAAGGAATACTTTGAAAAACTCATGGCCGCTTTCGAGAAGAATTGCATGGAACACATCGCGGTCTACGGGCCCGATAACGACCAGCGACTCACTGGACTCCATGAGACCCAATCCATCGACAAATTTTCTTGGGGAATTGCGGACCGTGGAGCCTCTGTCCGAGTTCCACACTCATTCGCCAAGAATGACTGGAAAGGTTACCTTGAGGACCGCCGACCGAATTCACAAGGCGATCCCTATGCTATCGCCAGCCGCGTTCTTAAAACGATCGCTGAAGCCGACGAAGCTTAAGCCACCACTCTTAGAACTTTCAACGGTCACTGGGTCTTCCGGTGGCCGTTTTTTATTTTTGCGTATCAAGTTGATACTCAGGGCTCTCTCACAGATAAAGCCTCAAAGACTCGACTGAAAACACCCTAAGGAAGACAATACAATTTTCCAAACCCAACAAATTTCACTTCAGTTTATCCCAGTCCACTTTGGTTTTTTCATCTTTTTGAAACTCCATCAAAACTTTCCAGCTACCCTCTTTCTTAACTAGAAGAGCTTCGAGTTCAATGTAAGCAACAGTCTCTTCGCCACCTTTTATCTGACTGGCGTATCGAAAAACCCCTGTCTCATGGGCCGTGGAATCGTCACCCCACCGTTGTTTAAAACGAAAGTCGACACTCGCCTTCATCCCACCTGCTTTCGTCTCATCAAATTCCTTTTTCCACTTCATTAAAGCCGATGCCAAGGGATAGCTACTTTCACTCTTTCCAGAAACTAAAACTCCCGCAGGATGACAGGTCGCGACATACCCTTCAAAATCACCCTCCGCTACCGTTCTTGAAACTTCAGCCCAATAGGCATCGAGCTCTTCTAATCGCGCGCTCTCTTGATCGAGTTCCTTCACCTTGAGATCTCGCCAAACAATCATTCCACTTTTCGCCTTGTGCACTTGAAGGGCAAAATAGCCCGATCGATATGTCCCATCCCCTTTCCAATGAGCGGCCGGAACCCCATTGACCCAGGTCTTTACCGTCTGCCCCTTGGCCATAATAGTCACTCGATTCCAGCCCTCTTTATTCAACGCCCCTCTTACTTTTGAATGCTCTTTCAACCAAAGAGGATACCAATATCCGCCACAACTCTGTCCATAGATACCGCCTGACCAACCACGATTTTTTTTAATCCCTTCCATTTCGACTTGCGGTCCAAAAACGACTTTCTTCTTGTCGCTTTTTGCGCGAAACATAATCCCTGAATTTAGATCAATTTCCCACCTCATCTCGCATGTAAAAACAAAATCGCTGTAATCGGTTCGCTTGGTAGATAGGTAAGTACTCGGCTCACCGGGAACACAGGTTCCAACAATCATGCCATCTTTGTAATCAAAGGACGATCTTCCTCCTTTACGCTCCCAATTGGATAGATCCTTACCATTCAGCAGAGAGACAAATCCATTTTCAAGTTCTGGCTCTTTTTCGGTATTCAGCAACATTTCGCCAGGTTTCGGAGCATTTTCCTGTGTGCTATATTTCTGAAACCACGCCGTCTGGGAAGAGTCTAACTCGCCGGCGTAACACTGGCCGAAGACTGAGACCAAAACGAAAATAACAACTTTTTTCAAATCCACCCTAATAGAGCTATCAGAAGCCAGTCGGATCTACCAGCGCACAACGGCCACCCGTAAAGTTCTAATTCTCGAAGCATAGATCTTACTGAACAAAAAAATCACGAACTCTTTGATACCCATTTTGAGAGTCACCCGCTCAACTTTATCTATCTCCTCAGGAATAAGATCAATTAGACTCTATTCGTCTCACAGTTCCTTGCACAGTCACATGGAAATACCATTCACCAGCGAATTCCCGGATGGAGAGAATCTCTAGTTTTGCAAGAAGGTAGATTTCAGTTTCATGATTCAGAAAATCATTAAGAGGCACCCACGAATCACGAGCTGCGAAATGCTGCCTAAGGTTCTCTAATTTCCCCGCGACCTCGTTACTCGGGCGGATCAGCGCCTTCTTCTCATCAGAAATCCGGCTAATCCAGTCTGGTCCTGCAAGAATTAAAGCGAAGAACCCCTGCCCAAGTTGCCCGTAATCTTGATTACTCATTCGAGCCAAGCGCATCCCTGGTTTCATGTCCGACTTTTGAGCAATTCGTTCCCAGTCCTGCGGCCCATGCTTTTTGAGATAGAAATGGCCAAGAACAAACACCCCAATCCCGACCAAGATACAAAAGATGGAAATAGACAGCGTCAAAGATCGATGACCAACAATGAGACTCACGAACACCCAAGCAAATAAAAAGACAACTAAGAAAACAGCCGAAGCACCGAGAACACACAAAACAATCCGACCAAGACAACAGAAGTTGTGGCGCCGGATCATTTTGCGCGTAATGATCAATGGAAAAACCGACATAAATCAAAGAAGAGACGACCTAACATCGCAGATTATTAGTCCCGCCACGGAGAGAGGATCTTCAATAGCGCATACCGAAGCTTCACCTTTGGTTCAATTGGCGTAAAAACTTTGAGAGTTTTACCCGTGTGAGAAAATTCAACCATCGTAGAACGCCCCCAAAGTTCTCCATCGATTTCCATTGGTACGTCTTCCTCACTGGTCACTTTAAGACCCTCCGCCTGAACATATTCAACCGAATCTCCATGCGAGTGAAGATCAATTCCACCGTTTACCAATCCCCCTAACGAATCCTTTACAAATTGATAACCAGCTTCTTTAAAAACCACAACATCCAGCAAGCTATCTGTATTTGAAGCGTTTTTAAAAAGAGGGAACTGGCCGCCATACAGAGAACCATTTCCAACCAATATTGCCACCCCCTCAAGCTCGCGTCCATCGGAGCAAATTACCGTCAGTTGAGGAGGCTTGGCACGCAGAACTTTTGAGGCCGCCAAAAGGTAAGCAAATGGCCCCAGCCGCTTTTTACTCTCCCAAGTCGTCTCCTCAATGACTTGAGCATCAAACCCAACTCCAGCCATTTGCACAAAAGGCGCCCCATTCATTGCAAAGAGATCAACCTCTTCGCTGTGTCCACCATCGATCACCTTCATTGCATCCTCGAGCTTATCGTAAGGAATCCCCATTTCACGCGCGAAGACATTCATGGTTCCAGTTGGGAAAACACCAAGAGCTGTTTTCGATCCTGCCAAACCCTCAATAACTGCGTTCAGTGTTCCATCTCCCCCTGCTGCGATCACGAGATCTTCACCCTCCCGAGCAAACTGGCGAGCCAAATCAATAGCCTCTTCCCGACTCCCTGTGGCATAAATCGTGAAGCGGGTTGCATTCGCCATGATGAATTTTAAAGCTCGGCGCCCCTTCTCGCCCTTAGCCTTCGGATTCAAAATCAGAGGATATCTTGTAGGCAATTCACTCATCATTCCGATTTAGGAATAGGGAAACCCATCTTGTGAAGTTGGTCGAGAACCAAAGAAACCGGAAGTCCGATGATATTTTGATAATCACCCTCAAACTTCTCGATTATGAGCTCGCGGTGCTCCTGAGCAGCATATCCACCTGCTTTGTCTAGAACATAGACCTTTGACAGGTAGTCCTCGATATCTCGTTCATTAAGCTCTCTAAATTTCACAAAAGAAGTACCCACAAATTCAGCACGCTGATCTCCGCACGAAAGCACCACACCCGTGAGAACCTCGTGAATCCGGCCGCTAAAAACACGGAGATTTTCGGCAGCTTCCTCCAGGTCAATCGGCTTACCGTAAATCTTACCACTTAGGGTCACTACCGTATCGGCGCCGATAACCATCGACTCTGGTTTTTCCTCTGAAACAGCCATGCACTTGAGACGGGCATTAGTGAGAGCCAAGTCTCTCGGCGAGTAACCATCGCCAGACAATTCGTCGATATCAGGAGAAATGATTTGAAATGAAAGCCCCGCCTCGCTGAGCAAGTCACGCCGTCGTGGTGAACCGGAGGCAAGAATAAGCTCCCATTTAGTCGATCCCTCAGTTAAGCCAATCACGTCGATAACCCGGTTTCCGGGGAAAAATTGATGGTGCGCGCGAGAGGAATCGAACCTCCACGGGGTTGCCCCCACATGAACCTGAATCATGCGCGTCTACCAATTCC
>JAKMGP010000077.1 GCA_022424905.1 Akkermansiaceae bacterium
GAACTTGGCATGGTTGCGGAAGGAGTTCCAAATACTCGCTCGATTTACGAAGCAGCCCGTCGCGCAGGCACCCGAACTCCAATTCTAGATGTCGTGTATGCTGTAATCTATGAAAACGTTCCTCCCGCCGAAGCACTTGACCGGCTCTTTCGCCAAGTTCCACGTAAGGAGGGCGAGTAATTCAAGCCTCAGACATTTAACTCCTTGCGAGAAACGTCCATTCACCAAATCTCTTAGGATTCCTCACGCGACAGTGTGAACCTTTATCAAATTTTTTGACAAGGTGAGGACCAAAAGTGACAACCAATATTCTAACTTTTAACTTCAGCCCCCATGCTCGACACCCATCACCATCTCTGGTCCTACAACGCCGAGGATTACCCTTGGATCCCAGATAATACTCCCCTCGCCCAAAACCAGTTACTCTTCGAACTAGAAGAGGTCACCTCCGCAGCAGGAGTTACCGGAACAATCGCTGTTCAGGCTCGGCAAATCATTGAGGAATCAACCTTTCTTCTTAAGATGGCGGACCAAAGTGACCTCATAAGAGGCATCGTAGGCTGGCTGCCCTTAGTTTCTGAAAATGTAGAGGAAGACCTAGAACGCTTTTCCGATCATCCCAAATTTGTAGGAATCCGCCATGTCCTCCAGGACGAACCCGACGAATATTTCCTGAGAAACGATTTCCACCGCGGACTCTCTAAATTGCCCGCTCATGATCTCCGCTACGATATTCTCCTTTATCAGGATCAGATTCCAGTTGCTACAAAACTGATTGACCGCCAACCAGAGTTAGGAATGATCATCAATCATATCGCTAAACCAAAGGCTCAAAATGGCCGCATTGAAGTCGAATGGCGAAGAGGAATGAAGGAACTGGCAAAAAGAGAAAATATTCTTGGAGTCAAATTCTCGGGTCTTGCGACCGAATTCTCTGACGAAGATGAAGTTGATCCCTCGACCATTCGGGCCTACTTTGAAGAAACACTGGAGATTTTCGGCGCTGAGCGCATTATGTTCGGAACCGATTGGCCCGTATGTCTTCTGAGATTGGATTCTTACCAAGAATGGTCTGACACCGTAATTGGCCTGACTTCCTCTCTCTCAGCTGACGAGAAAGATCTGATTCTCCATAAAAATGGGCAAACTGCCTATCAACTGAAAAGTTAGGCTGGTCAGAAACCGATTTTCCCCCTTAGCTTTCCGCCCGCGATGATTCTCTCACCAGTCATCTTCCCCCTGACACTTTTAATACCTTCGATTCCTATTGAGCCTTAACCGCACAGAATATAAGTATCTGATTACGCTCGACCAAATGGAGAAAATCCAGAGAGACTTGGACGATCGGCTTGTCGTGGACAGCTTGGCGTCGGAAGACGGTTGCTACCCCATCGTCACGGAGTATTTTGAAACTCCAGATCGAGAGTGCTTTTGGGAGAAGGAAAGACGCCTTGCCAGCCGGCGGAAGATTCGGGTCAGAATTTATGGCTGCGAGGGCGGTAAAATCCCTCCCACCGGCTTTATCGAAATTAAGCACAAACACTTTGGTCTCGGAGCCAAACGAAGACTTTTCCTGCCCGTGGAAGAGGCAATCGAGTTTGCAAATGGTAATTACGATATCCTTAAAACTATTAAACGCGATTGGACGAGGACTGAACGCATGATCATCAAAGAACTCTTCGACCTCGTTGAAAGACGTAAATTTGGTCCCGCAATTCAACTTCGATATGATCGCAAGGCACTGATGACTCCCGATGGCCAACTTCGAATCACCTTCGACACCCGCTTGATGTGCCGCTCAAACCTCCTACCACTTGAGGCTGACGACCAAAGATTTGAGGATTACATCATCCCTGCCAATAAATCAATTTTTGAGGTGAAATCAATCGGCCCAGTACCTTTTTGGTTCCGTGAATACGGAGGTGAAGAAGGGCTGGTAAGACGAAGCTTTAGTAAGTTTTGTACCGCAATGAAGGAAGTCGATCCAGTGCTTCGCTCACAAATCGGTAAACTGAAGCAGCCGGCGGCCTGATTACACTCGAAAAGAACCCAAATTCCTCCACACCAAAAACACATCACTTTATGGATCCCGTTATTGCAACCTCTTTAGACAGTATCATCGACACCCTTGAGACCATCAGGCAAAGCGACCCTAAGCCTCTAGAAGTTCTAGGAGCCATGGGCATGAGCTTTTTCCTAAACATGTTAGTCGGACTTCTTTACAAGAGCACTTACAAAGGCACGCGCTACTCACAAGATTACGTTCACACTTTAGTTATTATTGGAACCGTAACGACCATTCTCATTATGGTCGTTAATGGAAACCAAGCTGTTGCCTTTGGTATGTTTGCCGCATTTTCCATGATTCGCTTCAGACGTAACCTGGGGCAATCGCGTGACCTTGCTTTTATCTTTTTTGCGATGGCGACAGGCATGGGAGTTGGAGCTCGCGAATACGAGATCGTTTTAGTCACCACGATAATCGTTGGACTCGCCATTTGGTTTATCTCCAAGCGAGACGCCTTCGCTCCAAAGCGCGCGTCTCACCAACTTCGCATCCGCGTTAACAACGATGTCGACTTTTCTAAAGCCTTCAATGATATCTTCGATAAATTCACGGATGCCACCGAGATGATCAGCGTTGAGTCAGTCCAAGCTGGAATGATGAGTGAACTCCGCTACGGAATCGTTCTCAAGAATAACGTCCAAATCTCTGACTTCATGGAAGAAATCCAAATCGCCTGCGGAAATAACCGTGCCATCCTGACATCGACCACTCGAGATCTCGAATTCTAGGCTCGGAGCCTTTTTCCCCTTTCACAATCCCGATGGGCAATTCCGGCCGTCGGGATTTTCTTTTCGCTCCAGACTTGAATGCGGCGATCACTCGCCCAAGACTCTCATCCTTATGTGGAAAGGCCGATTTTCAAAAGCAACCGCTGATCTTGTTCAACAATATGGAGAGTCCATCTCCTATGATTGGCGTTTATTCTCCCATGATATCTTAGGATCAATTGCCCATGCCAGAGCTCAAGTCAAAGCTGGAATCTTGACCGAAGATGAATTCTCCCAAATCGAAAATGGACTTCGCGAAATCGAGAATGAAATTTCAGAAGGCCACTTCGAATTCTCGATTGAACACGAGGACATCCATATGAATATCGAAGCCGCTCTCACTGAAAGGATCGGGGCGGCTGGCGCGAAGCTTCACACAGCACGTTCCCGGAATGATCAGGTTGCGACAGACACTCGCCTCTATTGTCGGGACGCTATTGATGACCTCCTCACTCTTCTTGGTGGTCTTCAGAATGCGCTCCTCGACCAGGCAAGCCGTTACGCTGAGACAGTCCTTCCAGGATACACACACCTGCAGCGTGGCCAGCCAGTGACCGTTGGACACCACCTTCTCGCCTACGTTGAAATGCTGGCCCGGGATAGGAGTCGCCTTACTGAGGCCCGTCGTCGGGTCAACGTTTCACCGCTAGGTTCTGGCGCCCTTGCTGGCTCAACTATTAATCTTGATCGCGAAGCAATTGCAGCGGAGCTGGGTTTTGAGTCAGTCACCACAAATTCGATGGATGCCATTTCTGATCGTGACTACATTGCCGAGCTCCTTTTCGACTTTGCCCTCATCGGTGCTCACCTTTCTCGACTTTCTGAGGACTTAATCCTCTGGTGTTCTAGCGAGTTTGGGTTTGTCACCTTATCCGATGCCCACACCACCGGGTCATCTCTGATGCCTCAGAAAAAAAATCCTGATGTTTGCGAACTCACACGCGGAAAGACCGGTCGACTTTACGGCAATCTAACCTCGATCCTAACCTCGGTGAAGGGACTTCCACTCACCTACAATAGGGACCTCCAGGAGGACAAAGAACCCCTTTTTGACTCTATCGACACTCTTACTATCGCGTTCAAAGTAAACACCGAAATGATTTCTGAAATGGAGATCAATGAAGAGGCATGTGCCGCCGCCTCACAAGACCCGCTTCTCCTTGCCACGGACCTTGCAGACTGGCTTGTGAAACAAGGAATACCTTTCCGAGCAGCTCACGAGCTGGTCGGAAAAGCCGTTGCGAGGTCAGTCCAATCAAGCGTGCCGCTCAACAAGCTCGACCTCACCGAAGTCGACCCGGCATTCACACCGGAAGCCTCAAGTGTCTTTTCGTTAAAAACAGCTCTCGAAGCCCGAACTAATCCAGGAGCACCTTCAATAAAGAACGTCCGTGCACAAATCGCCCGTTGGCGGGGAACGCCTAGCGAGTGAAATCCCGCAAAGCCTGCCCAGTAAGAGATCGTTCGCTTTTTCTAACTTCGGCTGGAGTCCCAGTCGCTACTATGTTTCCACCTCCCACTCCTCCAGTGGGTCCGAGATCAATGAGGTGATCACAAACTGAGATCACATCTAAGTTATGCTCAACAACAACCAAAGAATGCCCTGCATCGCGAAGCTTTAACAAAGTTTCAAGGAGCACCTGCACATCCTGATAGTGTAAGCCAGTCGTGGGTTCATCCAAAAGATAAAGCGTATGCCCCGGCGCTGATTTAGATAGCTCGCATGCCAACTTGACGCGCTGAGCTTCACCACCCGAAAGCGTGTTAGCAGCTTGCCCAAGCATTACGTAACCTAACCCGACATCAACAAGTGTATTCATAATCACACTCAATTTCGGAACCGCCCCAAAAAACTCCCGCCCCTCCTCAATCGTCATTTCGAGTATATCGGCAACACTCTTCCCTCGATAACGCACATCGAGAGTCTCGCGATTGTAGCGATGTCCTTGGCAAGCCTCACACTCGATCCAGACATCCGGTAAAAAGTGCATGTCAATCCGGATCGAACCTCCACCCTGGCATTTCTCGCAGCGCCCACCTTTAACATTAAAACTAAAACGTCCTGCTTTATAACCGCGCTGCCTCGACAGAGGAAGGTGGGAAAACAGATCGCGCACTAAATCAAAAGCACCAGTATAGGTTGCCGGATTGGATCTCGGACTTTTGCCCAGTGGACTCTGGTCTACGATAACCACTTTCTCAAGATACTCTAGGCCCTCAATCCCTTCGTGTTTTCCTGGCTCGTCCTTAGCACGATGAAACTTTCTAGCTAAAGCACGACGTAAAACCCCATCAACTAAAGTCGATTTACCACTCCCGCTTGGCCCCGTCACACCAACCAACTGCCCCAGGGGGATCGTGACATCCTCACCTTTCAGGTTGTTCTCACACGGCCCCTTAATTGTTAACTCGAACGCCGATTTTCTTTTTCTAGAATTCACCTTCGGCACTTCTCTTCGAAGCCAGTATCCCGTTGGCGTATCAAGCTTCGCAATTTCGGCCGGAGTTCCCTGTGCCACTAATTCCCCTCCGTGTTTCCCTGCCGCCGGACCAATCTCAACCACTTGGTCTGCCGCCATCACCATCGCCTCATCGTGCTCTACCACAACGACCGTATTACCAGAATCCCGCAAACGCTGTAAGGCCTGAATCAAACGTTCATTATCCTGTGGATGCAGCCCGACACTAGGTTCATCTAAAACATACAAGACACCGGCTAACCCAGCGCCCAACTGTGTCGCAAGCCTTACTCTCTGGATTTCACCTCCAGACAAAGTTCCGCTCGCGCGATCTAGGGCCAGATAACCTAAACCAACCTCATCAAGGAAAGATAAACGTTTTTCTAATTCAGCCAGCACCCCTTTCATCGCCACTTGGCGGTCCTCAAAAACTTCCACCGTCCCGACCCAATCAAGGGCCTCACTTATGGGAGTTGAACAAAGTTCGTCAATCCCCTTGGCTCCACCTCTCCCCTTCAGGGTTACCGCAAGATATTCTTTTTTAAGTCTCTTTCCTTTACACACTTTGCACTCACGCGAAGTCATAAATCTCCCCATACTTCTTTTGACTCCATCACTTTCAGTCTCGCGGTAAAGACGTTCAACCTGCTCACAGATTCCCTCAAATTCCTTCTTCCACAAAACAATCGTCCCATCTTTCTCCCAAGGAACTTCAATTTTTTTATCGCCAGTCCCATAAAACAAAGCCCGTTTGAAATTTTCTGGAAAACTATCAAATCGCTCATTTAGGCTTACTCCAAATAATTTGGCCAAAGCTTCGATATGTAATTGGTTCCAACCTTTCTTCTTTTTTGAGACCTTGCTCCAAACAGCCACTGCACCCTCGCCCAACGATTTACTTGCGTCCGGAACAACCAAAAACGGATCACAAAAAACCTCCGTTCCAAGCCCATGGCAAACTTCACATGCTCCTAAGTGCGAATTGAAGGAGAAATGTTTTGGAGTCAGTAGCGGCAGCTCAAATCCAGTTTTGGCATTCCTATAACTTGTAGCAAAAGCAAGCTCCTCCCAATGATCGTTACCGCGTTCTTGCGTCAAAGCACGAACCTCAAGTCCGCAAATCCGTATCGCAATCTCAACGCTGTCCGCCATCCGAGAACCCACTCCCTCTTTCACGACTAAGCGATCCACTACAATTTCAATCTCACCGCCATCTTCCGGCCAAACTTCTTCGGCAGCCTCCAACTCGATGACCTCTCCCTTAACACGCACCCTGACAAAGCCCTGACGCTGAAGATCGGCAATCATCCCCTTTGAATCACCCTCCGTCGTGATCGGCGCCAATAAGATTACCCGACTCCCCTCTGGACGATTGGAAAGACTCTTTACAATATCGGCCGTCGACATCCGCATCAGCTCCTCACCAGTCTCTGGGTCATGAGGCACTCCGACTGCGGCATAAAGGATACGAAGAAAATCATGGATTTCGGTCACCGTTGCAATCGTAGATCGGGGATTACCCGCACCGGTCCGCTGCTCAATTGCGATTGCAGGACTTAGCCCCTCAATCGAATCAACCTCCGGCTTTTCTAGCTGATCAAGAAATTGCCGTGCATAAACCGAAAGAGATTCCACATACCGACGCTGTCCTTCAGCATAGAGTGTATGGAATGCTAAACTGGATTTACCACTCCCGCTCACTCCAGTAATAGCGATCATTTTTCCACGCGGCAAATCAACATCAACCCCCTTGAGGTTATGCTGACGTGCTCCTCGAATGCTGATCACACCGGAATTAGTTGCTGGTTCATCCATTCGAGTCAACTGCCGCAAAAGAAAACCGCACCGAAAACGAATCCGGCACGGTTTTTAGAGATTTTGGAGGCGGAGGCGAGAATCGAACTCGCGAATACAGGTTTTGCAAACCCGCGCCTTACCACTTGGCTACTCCGCCCTCGGGCGAACATCTAATCTCCCAGCCAGCACCTGTCAATACCCTGATGCCTGAAAGGCTCATTCTGGCCACCTCAGACTGAAATCTGCTCTTTTCCACCTATCGCCCGTTTGTTAATCTTTAAACTCAATGACACACCTACGTCATCTCATTGGGCTCGTTACCGTAGTCCTTCTTACCGCTCGTTTGCTGGCCCAAACACCAGAAGAGCTTGCTAGACTCGATCCTGGAGGACTCTACTACCAAGCTTGGTCACTTGTCAAACAAGCCGAGGAACTTGAAAATAAAGGAGAATTTGTCGAATCGTTTACAAAATACCGCAAAGCACGGTCATTCTTTGACCTCATCACAATCACCCACCCAAACTTCAAACAGAAAGAGGGTCTTAAATGGAGAACCAAGTCCACAACCGAGGCCATGGAGCGGATTCACGCCAGCGCTCTTGCCCAACAGAAGAAACGACAAGACGCTGGCAAAACGCCTCTTTTGGAGGTGCCTGGCGAAGCAAAGGCGAGACTCACAATTCCTGGGAAAGTTGACCCCAACGGACTAGCCACCAAGACGATTCGTGACCTGCAGGCTGAAATCAAAAGCCTTAATGCCGATCTCCGCCGCCGCACCAACATGCGTGATGCTGAGAGCGCTAGGATTCGCCGACAAATACAAGAACGCCAAACCCAGCTCTCCCGCCTCGCAGCATCCCCGCTCAGAAATCAGGTAGCCGAACTCAATCAACAAATCGAACAACTCCGACAGGAACGTGATGCCATGGCTGCAGCCCGAGATAAAGCGTTAGCCGATCAGCGCCTCACCTTACAGCAACTTGCCTCAACTCAAAAAGCCCTACTTGCCGCAAGAAATGAAGAGGAGAGGCTGAAAGCCATCATTGCCAAACAGACCAAAATCAACAACAGGGTTGCGGAGGGGCAGCAAGGCCAGATCGATGCCCTGAAGACAACAATCAAAGAAAAAGACCGACTTCTGAACGAATCCAACCGCGTCAAAGCGGTCTTGGAAACCCGGCTGACCCAATCGGAAAAAATGGTGACTGAGCTCCGTCAAGAGCGGCTCGGCCTCATTGAAGAGCGCGATCAAATGAAGGCGCTTCTTGGAATGGACGAAACCGACCGAATCCAAAACCTTATCACCCAAAATGTCAGCCTCAGCAAAGAACTTAATGAGGCCAAAGCAAACCTCGAACTTGTTCAACAAGACGCCAACGCTTCAAAAGATAAGATCCTCATCGCCAAGCAGACTCTCGTGGTTGCCAAGGCAAAGATTCAAAATCTACAGAAAAGTGACATGCAAAGTAAACTGCGCATGGATCGACTGAAAAAACGTCTTAACCAAGCTGAAAATGACCTCCTCGCACAACTCAATGGAGGAACGCTCAACAAGCGAGGGAAGGAAGAAGTCGCTCTGCTTCGAGGAGTAATCGACAAGCTCAAAGCAAAGATACAAGCCCAGCAAGGTGCCGCCGAACTCCTCTTGAAACAGGGTGAAAAATTGGGCGCGAATGACCAGAATTGGAAAGATGCACTCGCTCGAATTAGTGGGGATGAGAAAATGGAACTGACCATTGAGGAAATGGAACTGATCGAAAAGACCGCTCCGCTCAGCCCAAGCCTTGAAAGCAATATCACTCCGAGCCCTGAGGAACTCGCTGCTGGAACTTCACAGCTCCGAGCCGCTAATAAAAATCTAAACACTGTCGCACGACGCCTCTTTGCGAAAGGAGATTTTCAAGCCTCACGGGGAGCCCTCGAACTTATCGTAGATCAGGATCCCGGGGCCTGGGAGGCCATGATTAATCTTGGCATTGTCCAACTTCGGCTAGACGACCCAACAGCTGCTACAGGGCAATTTAGACAATCAATCCTTGTAGCCGGTGACCGAAAAATCCCCTACGCTCATTTTATGCTCGGCGATTCGCTTTATCGCGTTGAGCTTTTCGAAGAAGCCGAGCAGGAACTCCGACGCTCACTTTCCTTCGAACCTCAAAATGCATTGGCTCACATTCTCCTTGGAAATATTGCCGGTAAAACCAACCGCTTTGACGATGCTGAATTTCACTTTCTGGAAGCGATCGCTCAGGACCCCAATTTATTTGAACCCTACGTCAATCTTTCCATCATCTCTCTCCGGAAGGGACAAAAAGACGAGGCTCGAAAGTATTACCAACGCTACCTTGCGAAGGGTGGTGCTGCCCGACCACCGTTGGAAACTCGCCTCATCAACTAATTCTCGCTTGGACTTAGGTCATCTCATGGCCTAGCCTTTCGATGTGGCTAGAACATACCTTGATGACGATTTCCTTCTCTTCTCTGAGACAGCCCGCAAGCTTTTTCACGATACTGCGAAAAACCTCCCGATTATCGATTATCACACCCATCTCCCTCCAGATGAGGTAGCGACTAACCAGCGTTGGGAAAATATCACCGATCTCTGGCTTGGTCACGACCACTACAAATGGCGGGCCATGCGGGCCAATGGAATCCCAGAATCTCACATCACCGGCAGTGCTTCTCCAAAAGAGAAATTCCGAGCCTGGGCCGACACTATTCCGAATACCCTTCGCAATCCACTCTACGACTGGACTCATCTCGAGCTCAGCCGCTGCTTCGGCATCGATACTCTTTTGAGCCCAGAAACAGCAGACAAAATTTGGGAAGCTTGTAACGATCGCCTCACAGACGAAGATTTCTCAGCACAAGGTCTCCTTCGCAAGTTTCGAGTTGATGCTGTTGGCACTACAGATGACCCCACCGATAGCCTCTTCCATCACGAAAAAGCAAATGCCTCAGATTGTCCTACTAAGATTTATCCAACCTTCCGGCCTGACAAAGCATTCTTCGTTGACCGTCCTTCTGTCCTAAACCCGTGGCTGAACCAGCTTGGTGGAAACATTATTAAATTTACTGATTTCCTTGCGGCGTTAAAGGCTCGTCATGATTACTTCCACGAAAAAGGCTGTCGCTTGAGTGACCACGGGATGCGCTATGCCTTATCCGAGCCATGCGACGAAAGGAAAGCAGATCAAATTCTCACTAAAGCTCGAGAAGGACAAGCCGCCAATCCAGACGAGACCGATGCTTTTGGTGCCCTCATTATGTATCACGTCGGTCAGTGGGTCTCCGAAAAGGACTGGACGATGCAACTCCATTTGGGACCAAGACGGAACCCTAACACAAGACTCTTTGAGAAATTAGGTCCCGACTCAGGATTTGATACCATCGGCGATTGGCCTCAGGGCGAGGCACTCTTATTCTTCCTCGATTCCCTGAGCAAACTCAACAAGCTACCAAAGACGATCGTTTATAACCTCAATCCACGCGATAATGCCGTCCTAGCCGCCGCCTGCGGCTCTTTTCAGGAGGCCCCTATCCGTGGAAAAATCCAATTTGGGTCCGGATGGTGGTTCAACGACACCCTTCAGGGAATGGAGTCTCAAATCAACACGCTCTCGGCGATCGGCCTTCTCTCCCACTTTGTTGGGATGCTTACCGATTCAAGATCTTTTTTATCCTTTCCAAGGCACGAATATTTTCGCCGTTTGCTCTGTAATATCGTGGGACAAGATGTCGAAGACGGCAAACTGCCAAATGACGAGTGCCTCATCAGCAGAATGATTGGGAATATTTGCTACCATAACGCTGAATCGTACTTCGGACTCCCTCATCATTCAGAGGATCTTTTAGCCTAACCCCCCAAGACGGCGGATTTCATCCTCGTTTTTTTCTGAAAAGCGCGGTCGCTCTTTTGGCAGACGATGTTAGTCTTTGAAGATTGTAAATTCTGAGTAAATTCTATGCTTAACCTCGCTTTCCCGGTGAAACGACAACGTCTCCTGATTGATTGAACCCGATGCTTGATATCACCTTTGCCAACCCCCACTTCCTGTGGTTGCTCATTCCTCTTATTGGGGGACTCGTTTGGCGTTGGTTCAGCATTCCAGCTTCTATTGCCGTCTCTTCCACCGACCACTACACCAAGACAGCACCGAGGAAGCATTTTGCACCTCGGCACCTACTTCTCTTGCTAGAAATTTTCGCTGCGGCAGCCTTCATTTTTGCACTCGCTCGTCCACAGTCTGATATGGAAATCGTTCCTGTGACCAAGGAAGGAACTGATATCATGCTGGTGCTCGATTACTCCAACAGTATGGATGCCTTCGACCCGCCATCAGAGATGGATGATTCCGCAGTTCGAAAAGGCATTGCCCAGAGAAGAATAAAGGACCGCCTAGGCGTTGCAAAGGATCAGATCAACCGATTCGTTTCGAGACGTTCGGGAGATCGGATCGGCCTCGTTATTTTTGGACACCTTGGCAACCTCGCGGTAGACCCCACGATTGATCACGACCACCTCATTGGGTATGTCAACCAGCTTGAGAACTCGCTTCTTTCGCAGAGTGAACGCGGCACCAATATTGCGGGCGGCATCAGTCAAGGGATCATCGCCCTAAAAGACTACAATGAAACGAGACGCACTATCGTCCTGATCACTGACGGTGATCACACGGTCCCCGATCCCGTTTACACCCCAGTGACAGCTGCGGAAGCAGCAAAAAAACAAGATATCACGATTCACACCGTTGGTATTGGAAGTGACGACCCCTTTCTCCTAGGACCACTTTCACGCATGGGTGCGACAATCCGCTTTGACACCAGAAACCTCGAAAAGATCGCTTCGATCACCGGTGGCCAATTTTTCAGGGCAAAGGATAACAAGGGTTTCGAAAATGTCATGGATACCATCGATGCTCTTGAAAAAACGTCGAAACAACGTCCAGCCCTGATCTATCAGCGCGATCTATACCCCACTCTTTTGCTCGGGGGAATTGCCGCCCTCGGCCTTGCCATCTTTCTTCGTCACACCCTCCTTCGAGAAATCTCTTAGACTTGTCATCAAAATGGAATTCCTCGCTCTCAAAAATCTCTTCTGGGTCCTACCAATCATCATCATGGCCATTGGTTTTGCTGCGTGGTCTTACCGTCTGCGGAAGAAGGCCATCTCTCTTCTAACGCAGAACTCTGGGCATTGTAATCTAAAGTCAAACGCCTCTCCAGTTCGCCGCCGGATCCTCGGGATCGCTCTTCTCGCTTCGCTTTTACTTGCCGGAATCGCCGCCCTTCGCCCGATCAGCGGTTTCGTCAGAACTGAGTTTAAACGTCCTTCGAAAAATCTTGTTGTCCTTTTTGATATTTCCAAATCGATGACAGCACCCGATACCGAAGGAATCAGTCGGAATGACGCGGCGAAACTTCTCTTGCGAGAATTTATTAATTCTCGCCCAACTGATCGTATCGGCCTGATCTCTTTCGCGGGAGATACCTTTATCGAGACACCTGTCACTCGGAGCCGCGCTACCCTTCTCAAACGGGTCAATCAAATTCAACCAGGTGACTTCTTAGTTCCCGGCACCGACATCACCTCTGCTCTTGAGGAAGCTCAAAATCTTCTGACCGAGGAACCTCCACCAGGATCAGCAATTATTGTTCTTTCCGATGGAGACAACGTTACTGGCGGAGATCCAGAAATAGTCCTTGGCCAACTTAAGAAATCCAAGGTCCCCATTATTGCGGTTGCCTTTGGAAAAGATGGCGTGCCGGCCAACGTGCCACAGACCGAGATGTTCACGCAGTCAGATCACAACACGGTCAAGCAACTCTCCCAGGCAACCAACGGACTTTTTATTAGCGCCTCGCCAAAGGAAGTGGATGCTCAAATTGCAAAACTCAACACCCGTGTCGACACCATTGAGTTGGATGGTGAAAACATCGCCGGTGAACTCTACGAACGACCCCAAGATATTTTTGTCTGGCCTCTTACCTTAGCTCTAATCTGTCTCATGACCCACATCTTACTCCCCCTTAGAACCAAAAATTGGTATCCACTTACAACCGCAATCGTCTTTCTTCTTTCATTTGCTCCAGGCCTTTCCGGCGAACAGGTCGATTCTTACGACGAAGCACTAGAGGTGGCCAAGGCTGAAGACCTACCAGTCATGGTGATATTCACCGGTTCAGATTGGTCAAAGCTCTCGATTACGTTTGAACAAGAAATTCTCACGCACCAAATTTTCAAAAAATGGGCAGAGACTAAAGTTATATGGACGCTCGTCGACCTTCCCCGTGTTGGACTCACTGATGTAGAAAGGCGTGCTCGCCGCGCCCTTGTTAAAAAACTAGGGGTCGAAACCTTCCCAATAGCGGTCTTTTTAGACCTTAACGAGACCCCCTTAGGGTCCCTCACCCACGATCCCAAAGGACCCAGTTCTTGGATCGAGCGCGCCGATGCCATCTTAAAAGGCGAGATTGCAGCCGCCGACACCGCCGCGTCGACAGACTACCTCCCTGAAGAGATCAGAAAAAGCCTCGAAGATCCTGCTCTTACCGAGACTCAAAGAAGTATCCGCTACTATAACAAGGCTCTCGAGCTTGAGAGAGCTGAGCCCGAACTCACCCTGAAATCTGCCGACCGCTTTAAGCTACTGCTTGATCTTTACAGTAAGGCTGCCGACGCAGCTCCGGTCCCCCGAAACGATCTAAAATTCGCCGCTCTTCACAAGCGCGGTCTTCTTCATCATCGCAAGGGGCAATCAACCGTCCCCAAATCTGAACAAGAGATCATGATGATGGCGATGCAGGAACGTTCCGACCCGATAAAACTGCTCAAGCGTGCCAAAAGTTCATTCAAAAAAGCCCTCGAGATTTATAAGGGGGCCGCACCGCTGAAGCCAGCAGACGAACAACTCAGCGACAACCTCGCCCTTGTTTACAAAAACATCTCGCGAGTTCAGGCCTACCTCGATTTTCTTGTAGCGTTCCAAGAGGCCATTGAGAACACCCAAAACGCCCTCGACCAAGAAAACCGATTCGTCGAAAGCTTCAAGCGTGAAGTCAACACGCTCACTGAAGTGAACAAGAAGGCAATCGAAAGCGCCGTAATCTCGATTCAAAACCTCATAGTCAGAGCAGAACTAATTGAAGATTCACCGACCATTCTCCCGGAAGAAGGTTTAAAAGATTACCGTCTCGCCGAGGAGGATATCGTTCTGGCACCCTCCCCCCATCGTGAACGCCGGTTAGAGCAATCAGCTCAGCATATTCAAGATGCCCTAGATCACCTCATTGATCCCCAGCAACAACAGCAACAGCAGCCATCTCAAGGCGAGGGAAAAGGTGACTCCGAAGAAGGCGAACAAAGTGAAGGTGAGGAGCCTGACGGCGAAGGTGGCCGGCAAGACAATCAGGAAAATCCGCAGGGAGATCGCCCCGAAGGCGATGAACCTGAAGCTGGAGATGAGGGCGAAGACCAAGGTCAAGGCGAGCCCGATGACAATGATCTCAAGAGAGCCGAAAAAGAAGGCGGCGATTTACGCTCACGTCTTCTAAGGAAGCAGCAGCAAGAATATCTCCGAAATGGTCGACGAATCCCTCGTAGTAAGAGCCACTAATTTTCGAAACCAAAATGTTCCGACTCGTTCTCATTTTTAGTCTTTTTTCGGCCACGGTTTCCTGGGCACAGGACTACCGCGTTTCCCGACCACCAAATGTTATTACGGAGAACCGGATTGAATACATCAGCATCGTGACGAGAGCCGAAATGGAACTGGGCAAACTTCCCAAGCACCCCAAGATCACCTGGCTCGGTTACTCTAGTATTCGGCTTCCTAATGATGCTTATGGAAACATGCAAACCGACAACCGCATCTCATTTATCGCGACCTCACCTGGATTAATCGATTTCCCTCCAGTCCCAATCGTACTTGAAAACAAGGAGTTTTTCATTCGAATCGGGGAGATTAAAGCTACGGAGAACACCACTTCAAAAACCGACACCCGCCTAGAGATCCTCTGGAACGGAAGTGCTAAGATTCCAAAACAAGTTCATTTGGGTGAAGCTGTGGAAGTCCAATTTATCGAGCTTGTTGAAAACAAGAACAATCGATTCCGAGGCAGTTCATATTTTTCTCAGCCCTCAACCCGGGTCGAGGGAGCGCAATGGCATCAATACCTGCGTTACTCAGGGCGCAAACCAGTTCCTAGTGACTACTTCTACACCTATTCCCAAGGCGGGTTCTTCAGTCGCTACGGAAACCCTGAGAACTATAGCGAGATGGCCCAAGAAATCGAGGGTGTTGATTATAACCTCCGCGCCTACAAAGCTCGTTTGTATTTCACGAAAATTGGAAAATCGACCGGACACCTCAGCGCGACTCTTGGAACTTCTCGGATTCGATCCAGACACCGCACACACGTCATTCCATTCGAAATTGAAGTGCTACCCATTCCGCCCATTCCTAATAATCAAGCAATCGATTCGGGACTTGTAGGCGACTGGGAATTTCAAATTGACTACCGCCCTCTTCAACCTACAGCCTCTCGGCCCTTTATCATCGACATTTCAATCACCGGCCAGGGAAACCCAAATCTTAGAAATGACTTCAATTTTTCAAGCCAAGGCTTCCCATCCGTGGAAAGCGAGCTCTATCCAAAGGTCGGCAGTAACTATGATATTTGGGAAGGAGACTTCACACAAACCCTTCTCCCTACCGGCAAAGTGGGCACCCTACCCGCAATCACCCTCGCCTCTTTCGACACCGTCAACGATCAATGGCGTTTCCACAAAATTACACCAACTCTAAACCTTCCAGGGACTAGTGACATCACTGCATCAATGACTCCTAGAAACGAACCTGGCAGCGTCACTACGCGCCCGGTTTTACTCAACCTTCCGGTGTCTACCTTTGGGGCCTTTGCTCTTGCTCCTTTTCTCCCTTTTCTTTTCGGCCTCGCCAAGAAACGACTAGATTCCCGCGATCCTGAGAAAAAAGAACGGGAACAAACGCTTAAGCGTCTTATCATAACCTTCAAATCAGGAAAAGGAACAGCAGAGCAAATTGACAACGAATTACTGCCCATTCTTCGACACAGACTCCGACTCCCTTCAGGATCAACTGTAAGAGAAGTTGCGAGTGCCCTTGATCATCAGGGACTCGCCAAGAGCCTTGAAACTCATGCTGAAATTTCCTTTTCCAGTCAGGAAAAGGCATTCGACTTCATTAAATTGGGGCGCGAACTCACAAAGCTTTCGCTCCTGCTGTTGATCGGAATTACCTCCCTGAAGGGCTCAACCTTAAAGGAGGCCAATCAAGCTTTTAACGAGGCGAACTTCACCAAAGCAATCAGCATCTACGATACTCTGATCGAAGAGAGCCCTAACCGCGGGTCGCTGCACTACAATCTGGCTCAAGCCCACCTTTCCGCAAATGCCCCCTCTCGTGCTCGAGCATCCTGCCACACCGCGCTTTTACTTGATCCGCTAGACCAGGACGCGCGGTCCTTGATGAGTGATATTCGCGAGCGCCAGGGTGACCTTACCGTTTCCCGAAACCGATTTCTCGACCTTCGTCCGGATCAATGGGTCGTCGTAGCTGCTGTGATCTGGGTTATGACCTTCTTGTTTTTTGGGGTCCGCAAGTTCATCTCAGTCCCCCGCTGGCCGGGGTTTACTCTTGGAGCCATCGCGCTCCTTTTTTTAGCGACCGCCGCTTGGCGACAGAACCAACACTACTCTTCCGATCAATACATGGTTCTTGCCGACGAACTCCCCCGCGAACCCAAGGCGGGCACACCCGACTGGAACTATCCCGCACTTAGGGCGGGGCAAATCGTTCAAATTTCCGAGGTCAATGAAACTCATGCCCTCGTTCAATCGTCTGAAAGCACCTTTTGGCTTCCCATAAATGAACTCCAACAAGTCTGGTAAATGAAAACTATTCTCATTGCTGCCGCATTAGCTTCTCTCCTACCCGCCCAGACTATCACCTGGACCAAAGAACACGAAATCTCCGTTCAAAATAGCGCAGTTCAATTTGCTTCGAATCTGTCGAGCCAAATTGCTATCATTGGACGACTTGGTTTATCCGAGACAAGGCCAGCGGTCGTTATTAGCGTTAACGGCCACATCCTATCTCCATTCTTACCGAGTATTGACGGAGAGGACGCCCCTTACCTTCTTTATCGGATCGATGGCTCTCGTATCGAACTCGAAACAGTCGCTGAAAATCCAAAGCGCTTTGTTTCCTTACTCAAAATTAAGCAACCACCACCTAACCTCGTTCCAGTCCGGGTTTCCAAAATCGTAGATCACACTGTGCTCGTGCCCACCACAGCACCCATCACTTCAATCGGAGAGCCTCCAAGCCTCTTTTTAGATCATCTTGAGTTTACTCCTCCTGAAGATGCCAAAGCACTTCGACTAGATAGTACACTTTACACCTTAGGAGCTCCTGTCTTCGACCTCTCCGGCGCCTTGATCGCCACCACTTTAAAAGGTCGCGAAACAAACACCCCAGCCCTGATGATCCAATGGTTGATCGCCGACTTCCCGGAACTTGATGCCATCCTCACGAACGAAACCATTTCGGACCTTGAAAGACTACCCCTCGCACCAAAGACCACTCAAGAAGAAGCGAAAGAAATCATCATCTCGCCCATTACTCGCGCAAGGCAGCGTTTCATCCAAAAGTCACACCAAGATCCACTCCCCTGTGTCCTTGTCTCTAACGAAGGGGCTCAAGCAACTCATTCCGTTATTGGAACGATCATTCACTCGGAAGGCCTAATCATTACAAAAGCCAGTGACCTTGGTCCATCCCTTAGAGTTCGTTACAACGGTAAAAACTATCCAGCAGTTCTCCTTTCGACTGACGAGACCACCGATCTTGCCTTAGTTGGCATTTCCGAATCAAGGATGCCAGTTATTCGTTGGATCGATGAGCTCCCAAAAGCCGGCTCAGTCGTCGCCTCTCCGATCTTACTTCAGGAATCCACAGATGAAATGGTTGCCGAAGCGACGTCCTATATGGGGATTTTTAGCCATGTCCTAGGAATAGGAATCCCGACTGTCCATGCGACAAGCCAGGTCACCAGCCTAGGGTTCACCACTGAACAACTTGATTCAGGATTAACGATCGCAGCGATCAAGCCTGATACTCCGGCTTTCGAATCTGGGCTTTCACCCGGAGACCTCATAAAAAAAATAAATAAACAACCGATTAATAACCGAGCCGATTTGACAGCATTTTTAGATCGTTGTGAGGTTGGAGAGGTAGTTACTGCCGAGATTGCGCGAGGTAAGTCCAGGAGTTCCCATGAGGTTAAACTCATTTCACCCCTCATGATTCCTCCGGCCACCGGCATCAATCTTGCAAAGAATCTCTCCATGGTTCCCAGTATAAGGCGAGCCCCTTTTCCCGAGGTGATTGTCCACAGCACTCCAATTAATGCGTGGGATTGCGGGTCTCCAGTCTTCGACATCAATGGAAATGCTCTAGGGCTTAACATCGCCGCAGTTTCTCCAGCACGAACGATCGCTCTCAAACCAAAAGAAATTCGTGCAGCAATCGAACGCCTTCTCGCCAAAACCCGCGCTTTTTAATCTCGATGAAAACCTTAATTTTCTTCCTCAGCTTCACCGGAATCGTCTTTTCCCAAACTCCAAAGGATTTAGATCGGATCGTTCGAAAGCTCGCCCCGGACTTGGTCGATGCAACTGTTGCGATCATGATCAATGGGGGCTCTGGTTCCGGCGTAATTGTAAGCCCAGAGGGATTGGTAATTACTGCCGCACACGTTACGAATGATCCAAAAAAGCAAATGAAAGTCCTTCTTTCTGACGGACGAGAACTTCCAGCAACTAGTCTTGGAGTTGATCACGAGACTGATGGCGCGCTCTTACAAATCAACGCACCCGGGCCTTTCCCCTACCGGCCTTACGTCGAAACAAAAACCTACAAAGTCAATGACTGGGTCATTGCGACTGGACACCCTGGGGGGCCAGTCGTAGGCCGTCCCGCTCCGGTTCGACTAGGCCGAATAAGCGAAGCCGGAACTAAGAGTGGCTTCAGCGACGCTATCACAACTTCGGCAACGGTGATCTCAGGCGACTCTGGCGGTCCTCTTTACAACCTCAAGGGTGAGGTCATTGGGATTAATAGTAACATCAGTGGTTCTTGGCGAATCAACAAACACGTCCCTCTGCCCTCGATTGTTGCACGTTGGGATGCACTGATAGCTGGGAAAGCATTTGGCCGACCGATGCAGCCACAACAAGAAGTGGGAGATCTTTTTAATGAACCCTATGCCGAGCTTAGAGAGCGCTTTGAAGATGCCCTCAACAAACATAGTAAAGACGACCCAGAAGGCATGGCATTACTCAAAAAACCACGTCTTTTGGATCCCCACCACATGCAGAAATTCATAGACCGCTGGGAGCCAGATCCCGAAGCACCAAAATCGCCTCAATATGGATTTCAGCTAGAAGGTCGCGCTCCTCGAATCACCTCAATCGTTCCTAATAGTCCTGCGGCTAAAAGTGAACTTGTGCCCGGTGATGTGATCACGGCAGTCAACGGTCAACCGTTTCCAAGAACTACCGATCTCGCTCTCGTTCTTCGAAAAGGTGATAAAGTTTCGCTCACGATCAACAGGGGTAAAATCGTCGAACTGACGCCAATCGAGGTCATTGCCCGCAAGCACTTCCCCCAACCAGTTGCCGGCGTGATTGACATGATTGTCATCGAACCCACTGACAACAATAATAGGCCTGAGCAAATCCCTGAGAAAAACTTCACTGGAGATTTAGAATTCATTCGGAAGAGATTCAAAGATTCTGTTATCCCGCTTAAAAACGGGCGGGGAAAAATGCTTGTCTCAGCAACTGTCATCCACGAAATCGGCCAACTCGTCACCAAAGCCTCCGAAATCGCAGATGTCGAAGATCTCAGCGCAACCGTAAATGGTCAGAGCTATCCTGTCACAATTATGGCAGTAGACGAAGCAACAGATCTCGCCCTAATCAAGATCAATCTAAAAGGCTTGATCCCAGTCAATTGGGAAGCGAAGGAACCCAAAGTTGGACAACTTCTTGTCACTCCGGGAGGAAAGACCCTTTTGGTCGGTGTCATTACACAACCAAGCCGTGATGCCCCAAAGAAAGGCTATGAGCTCAATCACACCTCTGAAAAACCGTCAGCCTATCTGGGTGTCACTTTTTCTGCAGAAACCTCAACTCCGGTCATTGAAACTATTGAACTTGGAAGCCCTGCCGACAAAATTGGAATTCTAGAAGGAGATGAAATCATTCAGTTTGAGGGAGTTTCCGTCTCAACGGTAGAAGCACTCGCCGAACTCCTCACGAAGCGCTCACCAGGTGAGAAAGTTGAAATCTTAATACAGAGAGGGAGTGAAGAAGTGAAAGTTAAACCAATTTTGGATGTCCGCCCAGCTACTGCTGCTGGTTCTTTTGATCGCCAAGCCTCCCAACGCGACGGTCGACTTAGCGAGCTCAGCGCGCGTGGTGGCGATCTGAGTCAACGGCGCGACAACTTCCCCTACGTCCTTTACCACGATCAACCCCTAAGCCCGCGCTTAACCGGAACGCCTTTGGTTGACCTTAAGGGCGAGGTCGTCGGGATCAATATTGCGAGGGCGATGAGACATCGTTCACTTGCGATTCCAACTTTGAACCTTGATCGCATAATCGAAAAACTCCGAAACGAAGCATTAGACAACTAAATCATCCCAGGAAAATTCGTGAACTCACTTATTTTCTTTAGCGACTTTCGGAAGCGTGTTGATCCATTCATGGAGCGCATACCCCTCGCCTAGCCCACCAATTTCATCAAGCAACTTGGCACATTCTGTTTTCCAAGATGAATAATCGGGCGCCTTCCATTTTCCAGAAGTTCGGGGAAATACAACATAGGTCACCCCAAGACCAGAAACCGGCGCGTTATATGGAGTAGACTTTGGATTAAGTGCTTTAGCCATGCGCAAACTAGCTTCTCCGATTTTGAAACTTGGCCCCCCATCACCAACGATTGCTGGGTAAACCTTTTTACCGTGAATGACGGCAACATAATCACCAACATTTGGCCCCCACGCGCTCTCCCGATCCTGCAAGATAAACACGGGAATTACGATGAAAGGATCATATTCGGCGATCAAAAAACTCCGACGTTTGAGATCAGCAATACCAGCAGACAGACGCTTCACTTCACTAGAGTTCCCTTTGGCCTTTGCATCACCTAACATCTTACTCCAGCCTTTAATCATAGGGTTTTCAATTTTCCCGGTCTTGTTCCAACCGTAACTCGTAAATGGCTGATAATTTGCTGAATTAACAATCTTGTCAGGCATTGTGGGAACACGATCACCATCCGATCCATCAGATACCACATCCATATCGGTCTGAAAGAGGAAGACCTTTCGTTTAGACTGCGGGTGTTCCAGTTCAAGCATCGTCTCACAATCAAAATAATTGTGCTTTGTGAGAACTCGGTCAAATCGATTGGCATAAAGCTTCAAGCGGGATTTCTTATTGTCATACAAACCCTTAAAAAATGGCGAGACTCTTGATTTCTCAAAGAGAGCTTCGAGCCCAGGAAGGATCTTGGGGAGCTCTGGGTTTTGCTTTACCAGCTCACCGAACCGCCTCGCAGCCTCCGGTCGAACCACTGAAAAAGTAAGCGAGGCTTCATAAGTCCCATCTTTTACCCTCTCGCTCGATGCTAAGCGCCCTGCCTTTTCTTGAATTTGGTATTTATAATCAAATCCCCTAGACGTTTTGGAAACATCAATTCCCTTCTCGATCTCGTAATATGGCGGCCGCACTAGGATTTTCTTTTCAACAACCCTATCTTTATAAATCACATCGGGCTTTGGGTCTATTTTCCGAATAGACGGCGTAATTTTGCGCTCTAAGCCAAGTCGCCTCCGGATCTTTTCTGGAATCGGAGTAAGAATGGTGATTCCGAGAACAAATGCTGAAACTGCAAAAAATGCTGTAACCCATGGAAAAGAGTTTGGAGTTCGTCGTTTCACACCGTCAATTTTGTAGGGGGTCGGGTTGGAAGCCATGATTGTCTTAAATCGAATTAATAAATAAACAATCATCATAAAAGGGAAAGGGTTTTCAAATAGCGATCATTCGCTACCATCCCACTATGAGCCTCAAAAAGACTAAACGCCTGACAGAACTCGCCTCCTGTGGAGGATGAGCTTCCAAGCTCGGCCAAGCCGAACTCACGCAAGTTTTGCGTGGACTTAGTAACATCTCAGATCCAGATCTCCTCATCGGCTCAGCGAGTTCAGACGATGCTGCCGTTTATCGTATCTCAGATGAAGTCGCACTCGTTCAAACCCTAGATTTCTTCACCCCCATTGTAGATGACCCCTATCTTTTTGGACAGATCGCCGCTGCCAACTCCCTCTCCGATGTTTACGCTATGGGGGGAAAGCCGATCACTGCCATGAATATTGTCGCGGTGCCTACTGAACACCTCGATCTCGACACCATCAACATGATTCTCAGAGGAGGCGCAGACAAGGTTGCCGAGGCTAAGTGCTCACTCGCAGGTGGTCATACCGTCCAAAACCCTGAACCTCTCTACGGCCTTTCCGTCACCGGATTGGTAAACCCGCATCGAGTCATTTCAAACGCTGGCGCTCAGGCTGGAGACCACCTTCTTCTTACAAAACCCCTAGGCACGGGTATTATCTCAACTGCCATAAAACGGGGAATCTGCTCACCTGACCTTCAAGAAAAAGCCTCCAAACAGATGGCAACACTTAACACACCGGGTTCCGCAATCGCTACAGTTGGCCTTACAAAGGCTGGGACTGATGTGACGGGATTTGGCCTACTGGGTCACCTTAGCCACCTTTGCCGAGAATCTGGAGTCACTGCGCATATCGACTCCGCCGCAGTGCCTGCAATCGATCCAAACATTCCCGAATTTATCAGGCAAGGATGTGTTCCCGGGGGAAGTCGCGAAAACCTCCGACTTGCTAAAGAATTTACAACCTTCGCCAGCAACCTTGCAGAGGAGATCCAGATCCTCCTTGCCGATGCTCAAACTTCTGGCGGACTGCTCCTAGCCGTCAACCAAGGTGACCTAAAGCAGGCCCAAGATGTCCTATATGCAAATGGAGCGAATATTGTTGCCGAAATTGGAGTCCTGACCAGCCCTACCGAAAACTTGGTCGTCGTCTCATAATTCTTCATCTTGGCAAAACTTCAGGAAACAATCAGAATGACTTCTATGATCATTCGATTATTTCTTTTTCTCTTGGCTATTTCGCAGCTTGCGGGAAACGAGCGGCCAAATATTCTCTTCTGTATCGCCGACGATTGGGGTGCTCCCCATGCCTCTATCTACAAAAATGATGACGTCGTCCGAACTCCGACCTTTGACAGGATTGCTCGAGAAGGGGCCCTTTTCCATAACGCCTACGTATCTTCCCCGTCCTGCACCCCTTGCCGAAACTCCATTATGACTGGACAATGGCACTGGCGCCTAAAGGAGGGTGCCAACCTTTACGGGACTCTTTCACAGGAGGTCGAAACATACTCGAGACTCCTTAAAAAATCAGGCTACCATACCGGGTCATGGCGTAAGTCATTTGGACCTGGAAAACTTGAAGGGAAATTTCTCAAAGATCATCCTGCCGGAGAACCTTATCGCAAAGGCTTCTCAGAATTCCTCGCTCAGCGACCATCGAAAGAGACTCCATTTTGCTTTTGGTTAGGAGCCTCCGACCCTCATCGGGGCTATAAAAAAGGATCCGGAAAGGAATCCGGTATGGACCTTTCAAAAATCAAACTTTTCTCTTTTTTTCCTGATGATCCGGAGGTCCGCAGCGATGTTGCGGATTACTACTTCGAGGTCCAGCGCTTCGACTCCGATGTCTCCAAAGCGATCGCTCGCCTTGAAGCAATTGGCGAGCTAGAGAACACTATTATCGTGGTTACTGGTGATCACGGCATGCCTTTTCCCCGGTGTAAATCCAATCTCTACGATTCTGGAACTCGTGTCCCTCTCGCAATCCGATGGGGACAGAAAATCAAAAAGGGTCAAGAATTTCGGGATTTCGTTTCTCTCACCGATCTCGCCCCTACTTTCCTCCAGGCAGCGAACATTACAGCACCTATCGAAATGACCGGTAAAAGCCTTCTCCCAGCCTTAACAGGAAAAGGTGGACTAAGAAAATTTATCCTCACGGGTAAAGAACGACATGTTCCAAGCCAAGAGTCCCCCAGTATGGAGGGGTATCCCTCCCGATCATACCGCGATCACAATTTTCTCTACATCCGCAACTACTCACCAAACCTCTGGCCAAATGGCACCCCAAACTGGCAAAAAGCGACAATAAAAAATACATGGTATGGGGACACCGATAATGGCCCTACCAAGTCAGTAATCGTCAACTTGGGACTACACTCAAAGTTCTACCAATGGAGTTTCGCCAAACGACCGAGCGAAGAATTCTACGATCTCAGTCACGATCCAGAGCAACTTAAAAATCTTGCGAAAGAAATGCCAAAGCTCGTCGCCAAGTATCGCAATTCCCTTGAAACTGCACTTAGAGCGACCGGTGACCCGCGCCATGGCGGCCCAAAATTTGATTTTGCAAAACCCGCCTACACAGGTGGTGGACCACGTTTTCCAGGCAAACGCTAACTAACCGATTTTTCAATCGTCGGCTTTTTTGGAGGATCCGGCTTAAATTTGGTTACAAGAAATCCGCCAACTGCAGCCAGGCCAATCCCAGCATAAAACTGCCACCGAATTCCACCCATCCCCCCTTCAGGAGGATGCATCCAAAGTGCGACCAAGGCATTCACAATAGGGGCGCCAGCAAATATGATAGACATCACGGCAGCAGGCTGCCCTTTCGCACCAAAGGCAAGAAGGACGCCCAAAGCACCAATCGCTCCAACCGTGCCAGCAATCAAAGACCATTTGAAACCGACCGCGGTAAATTTAAGGTTGGAACCCGAAACTTTGAGAAGAATTAAAGGCGCGATGACTGCCACCAAGAAATAAGCAATTCCTACCACCAAAAAAGCCTTATAGCGCCCGAATTCGGGATCTCTCATTCCGATTGCTCCCTTGTGAAGAAACACCCCATAAAGCCCCCAAAAGGCAACCGTCATAAGTGCAAACCCTAACCAATTCATATTTTTCTGTGCCGCCATGATTCTCTCAGCTTGGAGGAGTATCGCCGAACTTCCCTATCTGACCACCGCGAAATTCAAAAGAGAGTAATTTCACTCAAGCATGCATCGAATTGTGGGTGGAATCTCAATTGCCTTCATGGTCGCTAAATCGACACAAACCGAAACCATTTCCCCAGTCGCATGAATTTCATCGCTTTCATTGACACGGAATTCGAAAGCATAGCGGATTGACCGCGTGCGAATTTCAGCAATTGAAACAGACACCTTGATCAAATCTCCAAACTTAATTGGCTTCTTAAAATCAGCGCTCGCATTGACGCGGGGCCAACCAATTCCTCCTTGATGGAGCGCTACCCCGCGAACCCGAAGAAAGTCATGCTCAGCGGACTCCATCCATCGATAAAAATTAGAAAAGTGAGTAATGCCGGCGAGATCAGTCTCATAAAACTCAACCAATCGGGACCATTCAAACTTGTCGTTCATTTTGGAACCACCTTTCCAAAAATCTTTTCAAAATTTAATGCCATCGCCCCGACATGATAGCGCTCTTCAACCGCACGCCGACCCTTTTTTCCAACAACTTCTCTTTCCGGGTCTCTGAGCATCTCTTGAAGGCCTCGAGCAAGATCTTCCTCTGAACCAGGAGCAACCAAAATTCCGCATGCCGCAGAGTTCACTACTTCCGGGAATGCCGAAGCATTCGGCATGACCACCGGAACACCACAAGCCATAGCCTCAATCAAATATAGACCGAATGCCTCAGGGTAAATTACAGGAACTGAAAAAACTGAAAGGTTTCGTAAAAAATTAACTTTCCCCTGCCTATCTAAATCAGGAAACCATTCAACACATTCGCCAAGTCCGGCTTTCTCCAACTTTTTTTTCAACCCAGCAACATAAACATAATCACCACCACCCATCGTACCTGCTATTGCAAGAGTGAGTGACGAGTCGTTCAAGTGAATGAAGGCATCGACGAGTAACCCGAGCCCCTTGGAATGGCACATCCGAGCGAGATAACCAATTCGCTTAACCTTTCCCCCACCGCTTTCCTTCCAACCGGAAAGGTCGATCCCATTCGGGATCACTCGAATCGACCCAGGCTCAAGCCGCAATCGCTTCTCCATTAATTGTCCATAAAACTGGCTTGGCGCAACCAAAACATCGGCGTCTTGAACACGCATTGCCAGTTCTTCCCAGGATCTACTGCACCAAGGCTTCGGCAGGCTATCCAAAAATGAATCCTCCCCCTGAAATGTACAAACAACCGGAATCTTTAGCCGGCCTTTAAGCTCTCGAATCAATCCAGCAAGGAGTGCATTAGAAAGCACAATAACGTCCGGCTTTCCATCCTGCTTTAACCAATCGACCAACTTACCGACTTCCTTTTCTAAATTACTTTCCTCTAGACGAAGCATCAAGAAAGTCATCTCACCCTGTTCATCCGGTGAAGTTAAATGGCTCCGTTTCGCAACTATTTGTAGTAACCTCCGACCGTTAAAAGCCCGGTCCAGCCACCGAGGCAGCTTACGAAAAAGGCGATACTTCTGCTGGAGGAAAACATTGATACCTCCAAAAAAAACAGGGGTCGATTCGTCAGCTCGCTCTTCGTCAAGTTGTAGAGGCAAATACAGAGGCACTAAATGTGTCTCATGACCCATTGCGATAAGCTCACGAGCTAAACTATTGTCACGCATACACGCACCACAGTAGTAACTGCCAGTGCCTGCGGTGAGAATAGTGATTTTCAAAGCTAAGCAAGGGCTCCAGTGCTTGCGACCTTGCCATGGGGCAATTCGTTGGGCAGTTCTGCAAATTCCGAAACTCGATCGAAGAGCTCGGTGTAATCCTTATCGATCAAATCACCAATTAAACAATCGGTAAGGTCGCGCCTCACTTCAGCATATCTAGTCACAACATCCTTAAAACTAAAGTCTTCATCGTAGAACGCATAGACCAACTTCCTCATCCACTCGATGCCTTGGCAGACCCGTTCGCCATAATCAGAAAATTGCTCCCTTCCTGTATCACTCTCAGCAAGAGCTTTTTCAACCGCATCAGCGCCAAGCGAACCTGTTGTTAAAGCGAGATAAACACCCGATGAAAAAACGGGGTCAAGAAAGGCAAAAGCATCACCAATCAGAATTAACCCGTCCGTTGCACAATTCTCGGCACGATAAGAATATTCCCCAGTCACCCAATATTCCCCAAACTGCTCACCCTCGGAAAGGTGCTCTTCAACCCACTTATTTTCTCTGATCTCACGTTCGTAAATCTTGGCTAGATCACGACCATCACGGTAAAGATAATCGCGCTCTGCCACGATTCCCGTACTTACGATATTGTCTTTAAGTGGAATATTCCAAAACCATCCTTTCCCCTGAACATAAGCAACTGTTGTAGCTCCCTCGTCTACACCCGGATCTCGCTTGGCACCCTTATAAAGGGTCCAAATCGCGATCTTATTTAATTTAGGGTCACGCTTACGCCACTTCTTCTTCCTCTGAAAAAGAGCGTCCCTTCCTGAAGCATCCATTGTAACCGGGGCCCGCAGCTCAAACCTCTTCCCCCCAGCATCTTCCGCTCGAACCCCTACCACGACACCATCCTGTTCGATAAAATCAAGAACCTTGATACCTTCCCTCACCTGTGCACCAGCCTCCCGCGCCCTCTCCATCATCATGGTGTCGAAGGTCTCGCG
>JAKMGP010000118.1 GCA_022424905.1 Akkermansiaceae bacterium
GAAGTCTTGATTTCGACTTTGAAGGCTCCTGCTCCGTCCAGACCCTTTACATCGGTCCAGGTAAAGGGAACCGAGGCGTGGAAGCGTCCCAAATCGATGGGTTCGCTGGAAACGGTAGCACCGTCCACGGAAAGTTTGAGATCGCGCGGCTCTGGCAATTTTACGAGGCTTTCTAATGACGCCTTTCTGCCTTCTTCTTTAGCCTTGGTCCGGGAGGACTCGAGGTCGGTTGGGTTTTCCGCTTCGATTGGCGCACGGCTCTCGCTGGCCGCTGCTTCTTCCAGAGGCTGGGGATTAAGGTAAGCGTTGGCTTCCGAGATTTCGCGTGAGAATGATCCTTTCAGGACGACCTTACTTCCTTCGAGAGCCGTTAAAACTCCAGTGCGAATGTCGACATTACGCGGATCGAGTTGGAGGTAGTCTGGGAGAGTTACTGAAGCTTCAAAGCCAGAAACCTCAGGACGGACTTCTGGTTCAACCCAAATGCGGTGGTTGGCGTCCCCAGCTTCAACGGTGATGCGATCTTGGGTCTCTTGGCCGGTGAATTCAAATCGGTAGGAGCCATTTTCGCCAAGATCCGCTTGGACCCATTCTTGTTGGCCGTAGCGGGCTCGGGCGGTGGCTGGCCTATTATCACTGTCTTCCTTGAGAGGGGCATTGAAGCTAAATGCCTCACCAAGAGGAACAACTAGCGGATCAGGCATATTGTCAGTGTCAAACTGCGTAAAAGTGTAGTGATCGGTATCTGAAAGCGGCATCAACCAGCGTTTCAGGGCGTTTCCTCCAGCTTTTGGTGCGATAGAAAAGCCAAAGGTAATCGCTGCAGCTCCCATGAGAACACCTAACGCTAGCTTCTTGTGCCGCGAGTAGGGAAGGGCCTCGTTCATGTTCCGCTTCGCGGCTTGGTTTGCCACGTGAATCATGGCGGCAGCACGGAGTTCAGGGGACATGACCTCCTTCGATTCTTGTTGGTCTTGAAGTTCGACAATCCCGAGCAGTCGATCACCCAATTTCGGAAATTTCCGCGAAATGAGGCGGGCAAGTTGCTCCTCACGTCGGTGTCCATAAACCCAGCGACGAACCCAGTAGGGAGCAAATACTGCCGCAAGCGAAGTTCCCGCGATCAAAATAGCGAGGCGCGCAAGTGCAGGGATCGGGAAAAGTCGCTCAAGCGCGAAGACGATCAGGAATGAAATGATCAGTCCGAAGATACCAGCGAGGACCGCTTCCGTAACCTTGATACGCCACAGAGAACGTTGGAAATCAGCAAGTTGCTTGCTGAGCTCCGCCGGGATGGGAGTGGGTTCGTTGGATGACGGGCGAGAGGATGATTCGGGCATCTAAGATTGAGCGGTAAACACTCTGACTAAAGGTTTCGTAAGACTCGCAGACAAATGGTGGTCCTGCCAGCGGGAAATTCCGGTTTTCTTTCCTCTAAAACGACGCACGAGCCCGTATTTTTGTTGGGTTTTTAGCTGGTGACCGATTCTCGATATTGGTAAATGTCTCTTTAGTATCTAGGAACAATGATTGATTACCCCCGAAACAGCCAGCAAACCATTCCTGAAAGTTCTGTGAAAATCGTTGGCCTAGGTGGAGCGGGCTCAAATATGCTCGATCGAGTGGCGCTGGATGGCATTGAGGGTGCTGAACTTCTTTCTTTGAATACGGACGTTAGAACCCTGAACGGCACTGTCGCTGGTGAGAAAATCCAACTGGGACGCAATCTCACCAAGGGGTTGGGGACCGGAGGCGATCCAGAGCTCGGCGAAAAGGCGATTCTGGAGGCGGAAAATGAAATTCGCGATTCACTGAGAGATCGTCAGATTGTTTTTGTTTGTGTGGGTTTGGGAGGAGGATCTGGTTCAGGAGCGGCCCCTGTTCTAGTAAGGTTAGCTCGCGAAGCGGGGGCTTTTGTGGTGGTTTTCGCAACGATGCCATTTGCGTTTGAGGGGCGTCGTCGTCGAACGCAGGCCGAAGAATCTTTAAACCAGCTTGCGGTTCTTTCGAATGCGCTCGTGACCTTTGATAACGGGCGGATGGGGGAGCTAGTGTTACCCAAGCAAGGGGTGCATGAGGCGTTTTCCGCTGCTGACCGAATGATTTCAGATAGCATTACGGCGGTTGGTCGTCTCGTTCTTCGTCCGGGTTTGATTAATGTCGGTCTTGACGAGTTGATATCGGCTCTGAAAACCACACGCTCGCGCTGTCTTTTTGGCTCCGGGCTAGGACGGGGCGAAAACCGAGCTCAATCCGCACTGAAGGCAGCCCTCAGCAGTCCGTTGCTTGATCGTGGTTCTCTATTGGAAGATGCTACAACAGTTCTAGTTCATATTTGTGGTGGAGACGATATGACTCTCTATGAAGTGGAGCTCTTGATGCAGGGGTTGACGAAATATATTCCGGAAAATGCGCATCTTCTTTTCGGTGCCGCAACCGACAAGCAAATGAAAGATGCTTTGAGCGTCACCATTATCAGTGCTCTTCCTGAGGATCGACTTCAAGCGGTTCCGTTTGTGGGAGAGATTGAGGCCGACGATGAGCCTGTTGCGGAAGAGGAAGCTCCGGGCATTGAGCCAGAACCAGAACCAGAGCCAGAGCCAGAGCCAGAGCCAGAACCAGAACCAGAGCTGGCAGATGAAGCTATTGGTTTTATTGAAGAGGAGCCGGAGGGATTAGAGGATGAAGAATCCGAGGAATCCGAAGATGAAAAAGTCGACGTGGAGTTGGAAGAAGAGTCGTTGGAGGAGGAGGATATCGACCTTGAAGCCGATAATTTAGATGATTTTGCGGATCCCAAGTTAAAAGAGAAATCGGATCTGGGAGAACCTGAACCTCCCAAAGAGGCCGAGCTTGAAATCGAAGAGTTGGGAGGTTCCAAGGCGTCCGGTAATCAGGGTGAACTCCTTCTCGAGGGTGCGCCGAAGGGCCGTTTCGACGGAGAGTCGCCGAACGTTGACAAGGATGGCGAGGATCTTGACGTTCCTCCTTACCTTCGTAAGCGAGGCCGCCGCCGCTAGTGGTTGACACAAGCAGTCACGCTTCGTTCATTGCGGTGTGCAGGTTTTATACGGACTCAAAGAGCTTTCTGAGTTTGGTCGATCTTTTGGTCTAGCGTTGGGCGTATTTGATGGAGTCCATCTGGGCCATCAGGCCGTTATTGAGGCAGCTCGTGGAGCGGGGGCTCTCGGGGTATTGACCTTTGATCCTCATCCAGTGCAAGTCTTGGCGCCCAACCATGCGCCGCGTCGAATCCTATCAAGCCTCGAACAAAAGAAGCGCGTCCTTTCCGGACTCGGGGTCGACTTCTTGGTGATCATCGAATTCTCACCGGAATTCGCGGCTAGGGAAGCCCGCAAATTCGCTAATGATCTTTTTGCCACCGGCGTTAAGAAGCTTTCAGCTGGGGATGATTGGAGTTTTGGCCGCGGGCGCGAGGGAAATATGCAGCGTCTCCGCGAGTGGGGAAGTGAATCGAGGGTCGAGGTTCTTGAGGTCTCTGCCATTTTACAGGATGGTCTTAGGATAAGTAGCACCCGAATTCGGAAGTGCTTACAAGAAGAGGATCTCGATTCAGTTGCAAAAATGCTTGGAAGGTATTATTCGGTTGTTGGAAAGGTCGTTCGTGGGCGGCAGTTGGGGCGGACAATCGGCTTCCCTACTGCAAATGTCGTTGTGGCCGACGAGGTTTTACCTCCCAATGGCGTGTATGTGGTTGAAGGGAACGGGATCCCTGGTGTCGCAAATATTGGGACTCGGCCGACCGTCGATGACAGTCGGGGGCGAAGTTTGGAGGTTCATCTTTTCACTGATGATCTTCCGATGGATTATGATTGGGAACTTGAAGTCGGATTCTTGCGAAAAATCCGAGATGAACAGAAATTTGAATCACTTGAAGAGTTGCGCAGGCAGATCGAGTGTGATGTCCAGAATGCTCAAAGAGGCTAGGGTTGTCGCTCAGATTGCATTTGCCTTTTTGGCGGCTCATCGCTAAGGGCTGAACCACTGCGCGGATGCGCGGAATAACGCCATGGAAAAGAAAAGTGATTTCGGACTGATTGGTTTGGCCGTTATGGGTCAAAACCTTGTGCTTAATGTGGAAAGCCGCGGCTTTCAGGTTTCGGTGTATAATCGGACTAGCTCCAAGATGACCGAGTTCATCGCAGAAAACCCGGGCCGAGCACTCGTTGGGTGTGAAAGTCTTGAGGAATTTGTAGAATCTCTCGCAACCCCACGCAAAATTCAGATCATGGTGCAGGCTGGAGGGCCAGTAGATGCTGTTATCAAATCTCTCATGCCTCTTCTCGATCCTGATGACATCATTATCGATGGCGGTAACTCACTTTATACCGATACCGAGCGTCGTGATAAATATGTTGGTGAGGCCGGGTTCCGAT
>JAKMGP010000128.1 GCA_022424905.1 Akkermansiaceae bacterium
CCATCAGAGTCTGCTACGATTGGATCCGTATTGGTAATAGTAAGCTCGACCCCATCAAGGAGGCCATCCCCATCAGTATCGGCAACGATAGGATCGGTTGAGCCATTAACTTCGTCCGGATCAGATAATCCATCGGAGTCGGTATCGGATCGTTCAAAGTTCGTCCCCAAGATGTTTTGCTCACGATAATCAGAAAGTCCATCTCCATCCGAATCGTCAAATACCCGGTATTCAAAAACTTGTTCAGTCGAGCCAGAGGCATTGGTTACAATGACGCTCCACCTCCCATTTTCGTTAGCAGAACCTCGCAGATTAAAAATACGACTTTCTCCTCCTTGATCAGCATCAATCGCACTGCCGTCAAAATACCACTGAAATGTAAAATTAACGGGATAACCACTAATAGGGGTTGCATCGATATTTACGGGCTGATCTAGCGCAGTTTCATAGAACTCGGAAACTTCTAAAACAGGGGAAGAAGATTCAGGAGTATAAGCCCGGTAATCAAAGGCGTGAGACGCAGAGCCCGCCGTATTAGAAACCACAATCGTCCAAGTGCCATTATCTACAGCGCTTCCAGAAAACGTCCGGGTCGCATCTTGCCCTCCTTGGCTAATGGGGTAAGCATCGCCATTATAATACCACTGGTATGTAAAAAGGGTGGGAAATCCGTCCACAGGGGTCGCATCAACGGTAAGGGTTTCGCCCTCTTCAGACGGATAAAAATCTTTAAGGTCAGCGCTGAGGACTGGAGCCAGAGGTACGCGGACAGTCGTAAGTTGGATCGCTTTCTCAAAACTTAGCCCGAGACCAGTATCAACATCGGTCAAAATATCGCCGACAATTAAGGAATCTGAGTTTAAGTTCTCACTTGTGATTGTGATATCCGAAGCGCCCAACCCAAGCACGTTCTCGGTCCCAAAAGTCAGACCTGAGTCGAAAAGCGCGAAATCTGTAGAAGTAGAGAGACTATCACCATCTCCAATTACAACATAAATCCTCTCACCAACTGGAGCACTTGTCGTTCCGGATGGGATTGAAGCGGAACGTCTCAGATCAAAGAAACCAGCTGCAATCCCGTTAAAAGAACTTGGTCCATCCCCAAAAACCTCAAATGCATCAAAGTTGGTAATTTGCTCTGGAGGGGTCGAAAAAGTCCCTGCAGCGACATAGCCAGCTCCCCCTCCAATTGAACTACCCGATTTATCCAAGATAGGCACGGCTGTAGAATCGGCCAATTTGATATTATTGAACCAAACAGTGAAGCCCGAGGCCTGACCTCCAAACAGAAGGAAAGAAGTTAAATAACGAAACATAATATTATACGTGTTTATTAATTATCTTAGGGACCCAATATTCCGGAAACAAGTAACAATTTTAGAAGTCTACAGGTTCTGCAAAGGCCATTTAAACTGAAGGAAATTAGGATTAAACGAAGCTAACAAACCTAATCCATAATCATTCACAAATCAATTTACGTCTCAAGTTCACCAAAACTCGCCCAGATAAGCCTGAACCGGGTTATTTGACAACAAGCCACAAAAAAATGGCTGAAGGAATGACCCCTCAACCATTTCATCAAAAACTCCTCCTCTAATTCTCTCGCAACAAGAAGAACGCCTTTTGCAAGGTGGGATTTCCAGGATCATCATTCAGCCTTGGTGCAGGAAATGAAATCGTGGTGAGATTGCCCTCAGCAGCTCCTTGAACCGAATCATCGATCTCAATGAAATCTGGGGCGCCAAGCAAATCCGGAGACCAGAGCAATGCATAAAACCGACCCGGCTTAGAAGTGAAGGTTAAAGAAACCGTCTCATCACCAGAGTTGAAACTTATGTCTGTAACCCTCAAGCCAGCCAACGAAGTTCCACCACTTGGAATCATTGCGGCTAAGATCTGTTCTGGTTCTAGCACCTCATCATAAATCCTGACTTCATCGATTAAACCGTTAAAGCTCTGTCCAGCAGGATCAGCTGCATCACGACCGTGACCACCAATAATGACTGGCATAGCATGTCCTGCCATGGTGCTTCCACCACCTCGGGAAGTCTCGACCCCATTGACAAAGACGACCTTATCGGTGCCATCAAAGGACCAAGCGAGGTGGGTCCATTCTTCAGGAGTTACCGTTCCCGCGTCGTTGAGATCATTCCCCCACCCCCCGTAGTGCACATTCGCGGTGCTATCAGCACGAATTCCGTGGTGGAGTTGATTGGCATTCCCAGGTCCGTCTTCTTGACCGAAGACCATATGATCCACCTGTCCTGAAACTCCCGCCCAGTTTACCCAGGCCATGGCAGTGTAGACTGAGTCTGGACCGAAACCAAGTTCAGTCCCACTATACCCAGTTTGAATGTAGGCATCATTCGCACCGGTTCGGTTTCCTAAAAAGGCGGATCCAAATGAGTCGTCTTTACTTTCAACAAAAGTTACGCCGCCCGCAACTACTCCGGCACCCGGCAAGCTTCCAAGGTTTTCAATATTAGCGCCATCTGCGCTGTCGAATGAATAGTAAAGAATGGGATCGGGCAATAAAGTCGAAGGGACACTGGCTGCACTATTCGGGTCGCTCCCCAATGCAAGCTCCCTATCATCGGGATATCCATCACCATCAGAGTCAGCTGAATTTGGATTGGTCTTATGGGTGCTTATCTCTTCACCGTCAGTCAGAGTGTCGTCATCAGAATCTTGATCATTAGGGTCAGTCTTATAGATTTCAACCTCAGCCTTATCATTGAGTCCATCATCATCAGAATCATCTGATTTAGGATCGGTGAAATGTTCCTCGATTTCATCGATATTACTCAGCCCATCCGAGTCAAAATCGCCATCCGGACCATTGTTACCATCCGCATCATTAGGATCCAGACCGTTTGCCACTTCGACACCATCATTCAGACCATCACTATCCGTGTCTGGGTTATTTGGGTCAGTGGAGTAAAGATTCTCTTCATCGTCATCGGAGAGTCCATCCTTATCCGCATCACCACTGTCAGCAGTAGGCGACATGGCCGCCTGAATCTGAGCGAGAGTCAGAACCTCATCCCAAACTTTAACTTCATCGATTGCACCATTAAAGCTCTGACCAGCCGGATCAGCTGCGTCACGTCCGTGACCACCGACGATCACTGAGAGAGCGTGTCCTGCCATCGTGCCACCAGCACCACGGGAGGTCTCGACTCCATTGACAAAGACAACTTTATCAGTGCCGTCGTACGACCATGCGAGGTGAGTCCACTCACCTGGAGTAGCAGTTCCGGCATCATTGAGGTCATTCCCCCAACCACCGTAGTGAACATTTGCATCACTATCAGCACGGATCCCGTGGTGAAGTTGGCTAGAGTTTCCGGGTCCATCTTCCTGTCCGAAGACCATGTGGTCGACTTGGCCTTCAGCACCGGTCCAGTTTACCCAAGCCATAGCGGTGTAGACAGAGTCTGGACCGAAGCCGAGATCAGTTCCACTGTAGCCAGTTTGGATGTAGGCATCATTCGCACCAGTGCGATTTCCTTGAAATGCAAGTCCCGAGCGTCCTTCGACGAAGGTAGTGCCTCCAACCACGGTTCCGTCATTCAACGAACCGCCGTTAGCCGCATCACCGCCATCGAACGAGTAGTGCACCAATAGTGAACCATTCGCGACTGCAGCACCCAGAACGGAGGCTGCGAGCATTGTAATGTGTTGTTTTTTCATAATACTAGTATTGCGTGCCGGCCTCTACCTCTCACCCTAGGGATGTGACGTAAAAACCTTAAGCCCATAAGAAAAAACAAACAAGTAGCTATCCGTCAACTACTAAAGACATGAAACTGTTAGAACAAAAAAAGGCCGAAGCTCTAGAATGGCCTTATTTTAAATAACCTACAACTTCCTCAACGCTCCCCCCTTTTTCATATTTTTTCTTAAAAAGACAATTTCTGACCTTACCCCAGCCCACTCCCGCAAAAACGCCAAAACTCACAATCCAATTCGATGAAGAAATGAAAACGCTTATCACCATACTGACCATTAGCGCTCTCTTGTCTGCTACTCACGCTGAAGTCAAATTGCACCAGATTTTTAGTAACGGCATGATCCTTCAGCGCGAAATGCCTGTCCCCATTTGGGGAACAGCTGACCCCGGTGAGAAAATCGTGGTGTCTTTCGCTGATCAAATTGTAACAGACCAAGCAAATACG
>JAKMGP010000139.1 GCA_022424905.1 Akkermansiaceae bacterium
CTTGGCCGCCGCTTTTAAATAAACACCCGAAGAGCCGGATGATTTATCTTGCCGCGACTTGGCTGCGAAGTATCATTACCCGGGAAGGGGAATTTCACGGGGATTCCTGCGCCAGATAAAAACCGGAGCGTAGCCTCCAAGACTATAGACACGATAATGAAACTGAAAAACACACAGAAAATAAAGGGCTTCACCTTGGTGGAGCTGCTCGTGGTGATTGCAATCATCGCGGTTCTTGCTGGAATCGCGACTCCGCTCATCCTAAAGGCTCAAAAAGCCGGTGACCGAACCAAAGCACTCGCCAACGCGAAATCGGTTGTTGGTGGCTTGTTGAGTTTCAAGAGTGACAAAGGAGCTTACCCTTGCCGATCAACTCGCGAACTCCTTGAAGACGAAGGTATCGACTTCCTTCCTCCTGGAAATGATGCCAATGCCTATCTCGCCCAGTTAGTGGCTACCGACAATATCGACACCGAAAAAGCGTTTTTCGCTCCAGGTGTCATTGGCGCCAAAGAAGGAGACAATATTAAAGGAAGCTCAGACAAATTGCTCGCTCGTGGCGAGAATAGCTTCGCCTACATTATGGCCGAAGACGAAGCCCCCCTTACTGACACCAAAAGCTACACACCTCTTGTGATTGCTCCGATTAAGAGCGGTGGCGACAACCCTCGTTTCGATGGTGGCCCTTACGGCGACAAGTATGTTTACGGTCTTGTCGACGGATCATCCTCTGCGGGTGACATTGCCGAAGATGGAACCGCCAAATCCTCCGGACGTGAAAGTTTCTTCCAAACCGGCCGGGACTCCCTCTTCGGAAACGACACTCCTGTGGTGAAGCTACCAACTGGAATCCAGTAATCACTGGCCTAGCTACACGCTCAATTTCTAGGCGGGCCTCTTCAGAGGCCCGCTTTTTTAGGTATAGAACCCAATGGTTTCGTAATTTAATACTCAGGTGACAAAGCATCTCGCCTATTCTTTCATTTTCCTTGAATAACCCATTCATATTTCCGTAATCGAATGGGGCTATCTTCCGAGGCCATGACTTCATCGGAAAATCCCATTTGCCCATCTCTCGACCTCTGTCATGTTAGGCTTGAACTATGGAAGAGCTCACAACCGAAACCATCATCAATCAAGGCGCATTCATGCCTTATCCGGTCTCGACTCTAAGTCCCAAAATCGTCCCCAACGATCTTTCCACTTTCAAATCACGCGGTATCAGCCAGGTCGAGCGCGAGCTTCAACAAAAGCTTGTCCAGATGCGCGAAGAGTATGTTGCCACAATCGAGCATTTTAACTGGAACAAGCTTGTCTATGAGGCCGACATCAATTTCGAACCTATTGTGGGCGAAACCTATCATCTTTATCGGATTCGTGGTGCAAATCTCCTTTCCATGATCGCCCCCGACCAATGGCCTCACCCACACCTCGCAAGCTTTCGGCTTAATGTAGACCGGCAATGGGAGCTCATCGAAGCGAGCGTAGAAGGACGCTCGCTTTTCACTGACGAAGAGGTTACAGATCTCTAGAAGTCAGCATGATTCATCCAACCGCAATTGTCTCACCCAACGCAAAAATCGGAGCCGATACCGAGATCGGCCCTTACTGTGTCATTGAAGCAAACGTCACTCTGGGCGAACGATGTAAGCTCCACTCGCACGTCGTTATTCACGGCAACAGTGACATCGGCAACGAAAATGAATTTTTTCCCTTTGCTGCAATCGGCATTAAATCACAGGACCTCAAATATTCCGGAGAACCAACTGCACTCGTAATAGGAGATCGCAACGTCTTTCGTGAAAACACAACTGTCCACCGCGGAACGGAAGAGGACTCCCCGACCCGAATTGGCTCAGATAATCTTTGCCTCTCCTATGCTCACATCGCACACGATTGCCAGGTCGGAAATAACATCATCCTCTCCAACAACGGAACCCTCGCTGGCCATGTTCACATCGCTGACTACGCTATCATCTCCGGCCTCACTGCCGTCCATCAGTTCTGCAAGGTAGGAGCGCATTCCATTACCGGAGGAATCTCCAAGATCGTTCAGGATATCCCACCCTTCACAATCGTCGACGGAAACCCATCCACCGTCCGCGGGGTCAACCAAGTTGGCCTCCAAAGACGCGGGTTTAGTGATGAAGACATCCGAGCTCTCCGAACTGCCTACAAAAAACTCTTTCTCAAAAAAGACACCAATCTTACCAAAGCCGTTAAGACCCTCGATCCAGCAGTTTCGAGCAATAAGAAAGTATGTGAACTTCTTGCCTTTATCGAAGACTCAAAACGCGGGGTCATCCGCTAACAACTTAATCCGCGAACCAAATCAAGCAGACTGGCCTCACACTCATGCTTGGTATCAGAGATCTGATGGATCGAGGAACTGCCAAACCGCCCATTCCTAAAAGTCACGACCCGGTTGGTATCACCAGCTAGCAGGTGATCAACTGCGGCGACTGCAAATTTATAGGCCATAATCCGATCATAAACTGTCGGGGAACCGCCTCGCTGGACATGACCCAAAACGGTTAGACGGGCATCCATATCCAAAAAGTCGCCCATCCACCGTGTTAGAGGTTCGGCCATACCAGTCCCTTCCGCAACAATCCCTAAAACATAGCGTTTTCCATCTGCGCGTTGTTGCCGCAATCTTTCGCCAACCGCATCGAGATCATACTTAATCTCCGGAACCAGACAGACTTCCGCACCATTTGCAAGGGCGCTTACCATCGCGAGATACCCACAATCACGTCCCATCGTTTCGATTACAAATGCCCTCGAAAAAGAGGACGCAGTATCACGAATACTATCTACACTCGACCGAATCATATTGAGTGCTGTGTCGACTCCAAGGCAGTAATCGGTCCCCGAAATGTCGTTATCAATCGTCGCGGGAATACCAGCAAACGGTACTTTGAAATCGACGTAGAATTGGTTTAATGCGTTGAAGGAACCATCTCCACCAATGATGATTAGTTTTGAAATGCCAAAATTCTGCAAATTATCAAAAGCTTGCTTTCTAAATTCATATTCAAAAAATCGCTTCGATCTCGAGGAGCCAAGCGCAGTCCCACCCCGATAGAGCATACCACTCAGACGCTCAGGCGTAGCTTCTTTGATCCACCCCTCAATCAAGCCTCTCAATCCCCATTCAACCAAGTAGGGAACCATCCCCTTCTTGCGGGCATAATCAGCAGCTGATTTCACCGCGGGATTCATCCCCGCAGCATCTCCGCCGGAAGTTAGGATTGCAATTTTTTCACTCAAGCTGGAGTTCCAATATCACAGATATTAGCGATCTCAAGCCCGGTGCCCAAAATCGACCCCCAAAACACAGAGATCATCCTCAAAAACCTTTTCAGCTGCAAAATTAACAGCGGCGTCCACTACCCGGTCGATCGCGTCCACCATTCGATCTCCACTCTGTAGCGCTTCACACATTTTAGCTACGCCAAACTCTTGTCCATCAACACCCAGAACCTCAAAGAGACCATCGGTAAAGGTCCAAATTCCATCCAGAGATTCCACAGGAAGACACATTTCAGGGAATTTGAACTCTGGGACCATTCCCAATCCAGGACCTTGAGCCTCAGATCCCAATTCTAAAATTTCAACCACTCCATTCCGACTCACAATGGGATTCGGATGGCCAGCTGAAGCGATTTTCAGCTCACCACGCTCTAAGTCCACGTAACCATAAATAGCGGTCGCAAAAATCAATTGACTAGTTCGTTCGAGTAGATGGGACAAGCCATCATTCAATCCCTCCAAAAACGCCCCTGGCTGCCTCCCCAGAGTCTCTCCCTGCTTTTCAAGCAAACCACGCAACATCGAAACAATCAGTGCCGAACGCACGCCGTGCCCCATAACATCACAAACAAAAAAACCTGCCTTCCCTTCACCCAGTGGAATCACCTCAAAGAAGTCTCCTGCTAGATGAGACGCCGGTTGATGACGATGATGGAAATCCGCAGTCCGCCCACTTTCCTGACATGCAATAGCCGGAATAACACTAGGCAAAGCCGCCTGCTGAATCTCTCGCGCCAGTCCCAACTGCTCTTCAAGAGCCTCATTCTGACGTCCCAAAACCCTCGTGATTTTCTCAAGCTGTTGCTTCGTTTCAATCAACTTAGTCACATCCGAAGAAACTCCAAAAATTCCTCGCAAGGTTCCGTCCGGCAAATACCACGGATATTTCGAAGACACAGCCCAGGAAACATGGTCATCCTTCCAAGATATTTCCTCAAGCTTCCTCACCACCGGCTTACCGGTAGCCATGATTTCCCGTTCATCCCGGATCGATTCCTGGACCAGCTTCTCTCCAAAAAAGTGACTATCACTTTTGCCCACCGCCTCATCCGGAGATTTAGCTCCCACAAGGTCAGCCATTCTTCGATTCACCAAAACGAAGTTTGAATCCAAATCTTTAAAGTAAACAAACACCGGCATATTATCGATCACTAACCGAAGAAGGTGGCGTTCTTCACTAATCTCCTGATTTACTACCCTCAATTTTTCCGCAATCTGCTCAAGGTTCCGTTCGGTTTCGATTAGCTCGGTCACATCATGAGTCAGCCCAAAAGTCCCGAGTAACTCTCCATTCAATCCGCGCCACACTTTTTTAGTCACTAAACTCCACGACTCATGCCCGTCCCCCCAGATTTCATGCTCCAACTTCTCCTCCTGACCAACCTCCGTCTCCATAATTTCAAGCTCTCGGGCCCGCGAGAAATCGGCATGCTCCTTTTCAAAAAAATCGTGGTCCCTTTTCCCGATCAAATTCGAAATCGTTCCAGCTCCCACGCGTTGAGCAGTTGACCGATTTGCCCGCATAAAGCGTGAATCCTTGTCCTTGAAATAAACATTAATGGGAACCCGATCTAAAATCAAATCGATCATCTTGCGTTCCTCGGCCAGCGCCTTCTCCGCAAAGCGTCGCTTTGAAATATCAATTAGGCTTCCGACCAAGCGCATCAAGGTCCCATCGTCATCCCGCAATGGCAAAGCCCTCGCTCTAAACCATTTCCACTCGCCCGAATTTGTGCGAATTCTAGCCTCATCTGCAAATAACTTCCCACCCCGATGCAGGACACGATTCAGCTTCCGAGTAAACCTTGCAAAATCTTCGGGATGCACGTGTTGCTCCGGTTTTTCTAAGATGTTTGGCGCCCCAAAACGTCCATAACCCAAAAATCCGAGCAGACGATTAGAATAGTAGATCTCCCCCGTCTGAAGATCCCAATCAAGAATCCCCTCATTCGAAGCCTTGAGGGCCAAATCAAGCCTCTCCTCTTCCAAACTCATCTCGTGATCTCCCATCCCAACAAACAAATTGCATTTTTAAATTCCTGAGATCCTCCAAAATTCTTTACTGACTCTGCAAGTCTCTCCATTACCCGGTCTAAATCACCACCTCGCTCAACTTCTTCTAGCATCCGCGTTACTCCAAATTTCTCACCCTCGACGTTACTCGTATTCTGAAATCCCTCGGTAAAACAAATTAACCTCCGGAAGCCTGACAGCGGCGCCGATACCGTTCCATAGCTATTATTCTCAGCAATGCCCAAAGCCGGCCCGCAAGCATGAACCGGCGGCACGAGCTGACGAACCCCATCATCAAAAACTGCAATCGGATTCACATGTCCGGCGATCGAAAGTTGAATCTCTCCTTTTGTCAAATCCACTAACCCGTAAAACGCTGTCACCTTAGTCTCATGCCCCGAGCCCAACAATAAGTGAGACAGCCCCACGTTTATTCCCGTCAAAAAATTCCCTGCGTCTCCGGCTGAGGCAATCTCCTTCTCGATCAACCCTCGTAACATCGAAACGATCAAGGCCGAGCTTACCCCCTTATCAAAAACCTCACCCATTAAAAAACCAACCCGATCCGACGCAAGAGGTAGAACCTCAAAAAACTCACCTGTTAACAGGCGAGCTGGCTCATAAAGACGGAAAAAATTCATGGATGCTCCACCCCCAAAAACTGTTGGGAATTTGTCAGGCAAAAGCGCCTGCTGCACTTCCCTCGCTAGCTCTAACTCTTCGGCCATCTCCCGATTTTTTCTTTCGTAAGTTGTAGCGAGCTTCCGAAGATCCGATTGCGCCTGCATCAAATCAGAAATATCGCTTGAGACCCCAAAAGTTCCCACTACATCTCCCTCACTGTCACGCCAGGGATACTTTGATGTCATCACCCAAGTCTCTTTTTCTCCTCCCCAAACCTCCTTCTCAATCTCCCCCGCGATTGCCACACCCAATTCCATAATCTGTTTCTCATCAGCTTCGGTCTTCCTCCAATGTTCTTCGGAAAAAATATCCCGGTCCGACTTATCATAAAGCTCCTCCGGACAGCTGAACCCAAACCACTCTGCAATCGCCTGATTCGCGATCACAAATTCATGATCACGGTTCTTAAAATAAACATGCAAAGGCACACTATCAAAAACGAGGCGCAGCCTCTCTCGTTCCTCTTCGATTAAATGATTTTGTGCATTAAGTTGCGAGGTCACCTTTTCCTGGGCTTCACGGGTTCTTATCAATTTAGAAATATCAATAGTTACTCCGAAAGTTCCCCTCACTTGGCCATCATGGCCGATCCATGCATGCTTCGTGCTCTTAACCCATGTGTCTTCGCGATCATGCCACTTCTCATGCTCCGTCAAATCCTCAACACCACCGCCCGAAGCCATAATCTCCTTCTCAACCAACCGAGCATTTCTTGCATGTTCATCGCTGAAAAAATCAGCATCTGATTTACCGATCAAATCCTTTGCCGAACTCAAGCCCATCTTTCTGGCTGTCGGTAAGTTCGCCATCACGAAGCGCGACTCCTCATCTTTCAAATACACATTCATGGGAATGTTATCCAGCAAGGTTTCAATGAGGTGCCTCTCCTCTGCTAGCTGCCTTTCCGCCTCCTTGCGTTTTGAAATATCGATCAAGCTACCTGCGATTCGCGTCACCTTCCCAAGCCCATCCCGCACCGGCGTTCCCCGAACCCGAAACGACTTCCAGTCACCCCTTTTGGTTTTCACCCTAGGCTCTACTGCGAACAGATCCTCGCCCTCTTGTAAAACTCGACGCAGAGCTTCATCCACCGCAGCCACTGAGGGCAGATCCATGTGCTCGCCACGGTCCTGGAAAAAGTTTGGCATCTCGCTCTTGCGATACCCCATAAATCGACACATCCGCGGAGAATAATAGATGGTACCTTTCACAAGGTCCCAGTCCCAGATACCTTCTCTCGAGGCTTGGAGCACCACCTGCAGCCGGTTTTCTTTCCAACTTGCCATCCTTTGAAGAAAGGGAACACCACTTATCCCCTAGCCTCAACGCAAAAGATAATAAACTCGAAATCAATCGAGGAATTTACCGGGGTTTAAAATACCCTTGGGATCAAAAGCATTCTTAACCGTATGGTGTGCCGCAAAAGCCACCTCTCCGAGGGCACCCTTAATCCATGGTTTTTTAGCCAATCCGACCCCATGTTCTCCCGTAATCACCCCCCCGTTTTCGAGCACCCAAGTGAAGAGAACATTTAACGCCGCATCTGCTTTTGCTCGAACCCCCGGATCATCATAATCCTCCACCATTAAATTTGTATGAATATTACCATCACCAGCATGGCCAAAACAGGCCACCGAAATCCCGGTCTTTTTTTCGAGTCCCGCCGCAAAAGCAGCCAACTCCACTAATTTGGACCGAGGAACGACAATATCCTCATTTAGTTTCGTCAAACCTGTTGCTCGCAGAGAATAAGAAAAGTCGCGGCGTAATTGCCAAACCTTTTCGCAAGCCTCTTCATCAGCATGAAATTCGCTCGATAAGGCACCCACTTTATTAAGCACCTCTTCCAACTCTTCCAATTCACTCGCCACAGCCTTGGCTCGCCCGTCGATCTCGACAATCAAATGAGCCTTGCCCGGACGTAACGATCCCTCTCCCAAATAAGCTCGCGCAGCTTTTAGCGTGAACTCATCCGTAATCTCAAGGGCAGATGGAAGATGTCCTGAATTTAGAATCGCCTGCACTGCACCAGCGGCATCAACAAACTCCGGAAACGTCGCTGTAAGCATCGCACGAGTCTGCGGATGAGGAATAATACGCAAGGTCGCCTCGGTGATCACTCCAAGCATTCCTTCACTCCCCACAAAAAGATGCAATAAATCAAAGCCCGTCTTGTTTTTATGACACCGGCCTCCGACATGCAGAATCTCCCCACTTGCCAAAACCACCTCCAAACCAAGAACATAGTTCTTTGTCACCCCATATTTCAAACAACGAGGGCCACCTGCGTTCGTAGCCAAATTTCCACCGATCGAGCACTCATTCAAAGAGGCCGGATCCGGCGGATAATACCAACCAAGTTCACTCACCGCATCTTGTAGATCTTTTAAAATCACCCCCGGTTGTGTCACCACCACACCATCCTCCGGGCTGATCTCCACCACCGACTTCATCCTCGCCACCGACAAGGCAATTCCACCCTCTACCGGCACACACCCACCAACATAACCAACTCCTGCGCCGCGAGTCGTCACCGGAATTCCCCGTTCATTGGCAAACTTCATCACCGCCACTACATCATCCCGACATTCCGCAAAAACGACCACCTCCGGTAAATGCGAAAAATTCCACCGATCTGTTCCATGCTCCTCAAGCACTTCCGCAACCGTTGAAACCTTCTCAGCACTCAAACATGCTCTCAATTCGCTAATCACGGACTCTTGTTGCCAAAGTCTTCTCAAAACTGCAACTCATACAAAAAATAGCACGGTCCGACATCCACTCTAAAGTGAGCTAAAATGAAGAAAGTCCACGATAAGCAGCCTTTGCAAAGAGCAACTAAAAATTCTCCATGGGTTCCCCCTTGCCTATCGGCGAGGGGGACAGAGCAATAGCACATTTTTGAGATGCTCTCGGCAAAAAATGGACCTCACTTCTCAGGACGCCGCCGAACATCGAAAGCTTCAGGCCTTGAACCGAGCCCATATCGACCAGAAAGCCACCACCTTCAAAATTAGGGAAGACTACACAGCTCTATTCCGTATCATATCCTCATGAGATTCATCTTCTCCTTTTCCTTCCTCCTCTGCATCACTTCAGCCCTTGCTGCCCCCCCTATCAATCCCAACATCGGTCACAATCACCATCATCATCGTCACGGAGAAAAGCACGAAACAGTCGCACCTACTCCTGCCCGCTTTGTCACTTCCCGTAAACGCAGTGTCGAACTACCCCTTCCCAACGAAAAAGAGGCCTTCACTTTTATTGTTTATGGAGATCGCACTGGGGGACCGCCTGAAGGCGTTTCCGTGCTCGCCGACGCAGTTCGTGATACCAACCTTCTCGAACCCGATTTCGTCATGACGGTTGGTGATCTCATCAATGGATACAGTAACGAGGAAATCTGGATGACCCAGATGAAGGAATACAAGTCCATTATGAGCCAACTCGCATGCCCGTGGTTTCCCGTCGCCGGAAACCATGACATCTACTGGCGAGGTAAGGATAAAAGTAAAAAGCCCGAAGGTGAAATGGAAGCTGCATATGAAATGCACTTCGGTCCACTCTGGTATGCCTTCGAGCACAAAAACTCTTGGTTCATCATCCTCTACTCTGATGAAGGTGATCCTCAAACTGGAGAAAAAACCTTTGGGAAACCCGCCGCTCAGAAAATGAGTCCTGAGCAATTCTCTTGGCTCGACCAGACTCTCACCAAGGCTAAAGGTGCCGAGCACGTCTTTCTCTTTCTTCACCATCCAAGATGGCTAGGACGCGGCTATGGCGACGACTGGGATAAAGTTCACAGGCGTCTCGCCGCTTCTGGTAATGTCTCCGCGGTCTTCGCAGGCCACATTCATACCATGCGCTACGACGGCCCCAAGGATGGCATTGAATATGTCACCCTTGCCACTACTGGCGGCGGCCAATCCAGCTCTATTCCCCAAGCCGGATACCTTCATCACTATGATATTGTCACCGTCCGCAAAGACCGCATTTCACTGGCAGCTGTCCCAGTCGGCGAGGTTCTCGACGTCCGCGAAATCACTGGCGAATTGGTTTCACAAGTCAACAAAGTGAAAAGGTCACCTGTGAAAATTTCACCTTACCTCACACTTAAAAATAACGAAGGTGGGCAACATCAATTATCGATTACTTTGAACAACCCGAGCGACCGCCCCGTCGCAACCGTGATATCTAGCAGCAACCCCAGCTTGGATTTCCGTTGGCAGCCCGATCACCAGCACACCACTCTAAAACCTGGAGAAACAAAAGAATTAAACTTTAACCTCTCTTGGGATGATCATCTCACCAAAAGCAACTTTAGCGGCCCTTCTTTTCACATCGATTCCGAATACCTCGCCAAAGGATTCGCCTACGAAATTCCGAGGAGAACGATTTCTGTGCCACTTGATTTGGAACTTAGCAGCAAGACCGACCTCCAAAATGGCGCGGTTCGCTTCAGCGGATCGAACACCGCTCTCTCGATCCCTTCGAATCGCTTTGCTATCAAGAAAGAAGTTACCCTTGAATGCCGCTTCAAGGCCGAGACCCTTGCCGGGCGAACCGGGCTTGTCACGAAGACTGAAAATTCTGGTTACGGAATCTTTATCAGTGACGGGAGACCCGACTTCTCGGTAAATCTCGATGGTAAATATCTCAGTGCCACCGCATCATCCACTCTGCTGAAAACCGACCAATGGCATACACTCGCGGGAATTTATGATGGCAGGGAGGCCCGCCTCTACCTCGACGGAAAACTTATCGCCTCAGCCCTAGGAACTGGAAAATTCAAGGACAACAGGCTCCCGCTAATGATTGGCGCAGACGTCAACCATCAGGGCCAACCCACTTCTTTTTTTAAGGGCTTGATCGATTACGTTTCCCTCACCCCAAAAGCTCTTTACTCAGGTGAGACCTCTACTGCGAACGGAGACCGAAAAGCCGCTATCATCGATCTACAACTCAATGAAAATATCGGCCCCTGGCATCCCGATGCATCGGAATCAAAGGCACATGCAATAGCAATTGGTGGTGTCAAGATTGAAGCCATTAAGTAGCCTGAGCATGTTTTTCTACTTTCTAATTATTCAACTTGCAACATGCGCGGCTATGACCGGTATCATCTGGATGGTTCAGGTCGCAATTTATCCGCTTTTTGGACATTTGAAGGGGGCCACATTTGATGACTATCACGCGCACTACATGAAGCGAGTGACTTATGTCATAGCTCCCCTCATGCTTATTGAGGTAGTATGTTGCGCTGCGTGTCTATACCTCGGTGATTGGCAGGTAATGGCACCCTCTAGCCTTCTTCTCGCAGCCGTCTGGGCTTCAACCGCATTCATCCAAGTCCCCCAGCATGCAAAACTCACCCCAGAAACAGTCCGATCCCTAGTTTACACAAATTGGATACGAAGCATCGCGTGGACCGCGAGGACCGCCCTGCTAGCTTGGCTAGCAGTCGCATGAATTCCAAAAGTTCTCATTGATCAGCCTTTTGTTCACTCATCTTCTAGGAAAACGGATTGCCAAGCGGCAATCTGAAGCCAAGATTTTGTTTTCCAATGTCTGACTTTCTTGTGATCGGTTCCGGTATCGCCGGGCTTTCCTTTGCTATCAAAGCTGCCGGCTTCGGCACCGTGACTGTCATCACGAAAGGCAAGGTTCTTGAATCTAACACTGCATGGGCTCAGGGCGGCATCTCAGCAGTCCTTCCTGAAGGACTACGCGATCCGGATGACAACTATGAAAAGCACATCGCAGATACCCTTGAAGCAGGTGCCGGACTTTGCAACGAGGAAGCCGTCCGCACAATCGTGGAGGAAGGGAGCAAGACCATCGACGAATTGGTGGCATGGGGCACTAATTTTGATAAAAATAATAACGATCCAAATCGTTATTCGCTTGGCAAAGAAGGTGGTCACTCTGAACGCCGAGTCCTTCACGCTAAAGACACGACTGGCCGCGAGATTGCCACCTCGCTTGTCGAAACCGCAAGACGTCACCCTCAAATTACACTGCTCGAGAATCACTATGCTATTGACCTCATTACCACTGGAAAACTCGGCGTCGTCACCGACAACCGAGTTCTAGGGGCTTACGTTCTGGAGATTAAATCCGGAGATGTCAAAGTCATGGAGTCGCCCCGAGTCATCGTCGCCACGGGCGGCTGTGGGAAATCATACTTATACACCACTAATCCAGATTCAGCGACAGGTGATGGCCTAGCTATGTGTTGGAGAGCCGGAGCCTCGGTCTCAAATATGGAGTTTGTTCAATTTCACCCCACCTGCTTTTACAACCCTGCCGCCACTGGCCCAGAAGCCCGCTCCTTTTTAGTCTCAGAAGCCGTTCGAGGCGAAGGTGCCTTACTGATTAATGGTCAAGGACACCAATTCGTTAATGACCATGACCCGCGTGGATCGCTCGCAGCTCGTGACATCGTAGCCCGTGCCATCGACACCGAAATCAAACGCACCGGCGCGCCCTGTGTCTTTCTTGATGTTTCTCCACTCGGCGAAACCTTCACCGAGCGTTTTCCTTTCATTCACGAAACTCTCCTTTCCTTCGGTCACGATGCACTCAAGAAGCCCATTCCGGTCGTGCCCGCCGCTCATTATCAATGCGGAGGAGTGGAAACCGACCTTTTTGGGAAAACCTCGGTGCGCGGGCTATACGCTATCGGAGAAGTTGCTAGTACAGGACTTCACGGCGCAAATCGACTTGCCTCAAACAGCCTTCTTGAAGGCAACGTTCTTGCCAGACGTGCTCTCGGTGAAATCATGCGCCTTTACCCTCCGTCGAAAGAAGTCCCGACAGCACCCGCAATCCCAATATGGGAAACCGGCAATGCAGCCCCACCCGATGAATTGGTGAACATTTACCACGCTTGGGATGAACTTCGTCGAACTATGCAGGATTACGTCTCCATTGTGAGAACCGATAATCGCCTACGTCGTGCTGCCTACCGCCTCCAAAATCTTCGCCGTGAGGTCAAGGAATTCTACTGGGGTTACACTCTTACCCCCGATATCCTCGAGCTAAGAAACCTCGTAGCGACCGCATCCCTAATCGTCGACTCAGCCCTTCTCAGAAAAGAATCACGTGGATCTCACCATACTCTAGACTATCCACACCGTGAACAAAGATTCGATCAAGACACAGTCTTGCGAAGATTCTAATTCATCTTTCGAAGCTAAATCTTTCGGATTCGCATGTCGCGTCAGAAGAGAGTCTGCCTCAAACACTCTTGGGCAGACCCACTGCCTAAAGCTGATATTCTCCGTCCTCGTCCGTGCCATACCAACCAAGCTCCCGAAATGCTGTGACGATGGGAATCTCAAGATGATCATCTTCGCCTTCCGCAAACTCAATAGTTGCAGAGCGAGTCATGCCACGCTCGGAAGCAATACTGATGACAGTCTTATTAGGCGGAAGATTGATCCAGTCCCCCCAGTCCTTTTTATCATGCTTTGGCTCGAGCCCCTGATCATGAAGTGACGATACAACCTGCTTGATCGATGAGGCTTTTTTGGCTTCGGGAATATGTAGAATAGTTTCCATTACGAGTGTGCTTCGCACAGCATCACCGATCAAAGTGGCTTGCGGCAAGAGCGAAAGACCCCAACTTAAACTTTTATCCAGGAACCAGACTTATGACTCTCCCATGACTTGGCCGCAAGATCGACGCCTTTTGCTCCCTCTCGAAGAGTCCAAGGGAACGGCTCATCTCGTGCAATGTGCTTCAGGAAGAGCTCCCACTGAACTTTAAAAGCGTTTTCACAAGGCCCCGCATCAACGATATCCCAATTAGCATAATAATCGATCGGGCTATCCACATCAGGGTTCCAGACTGGACGAGGCGTATTATCGAGGCTCTGAGCCCAGCACTTACGAAGCCCGACAATTGCACTCCCTTTAGTTCCATCGACCTGCATGGTTAGCAGATCATCGCGGCGAACCCTTACATCCCAAGATGAGTTGAATTGACAGACCACCCCAGTCTTGGTCTTAAATAATGCGTAGGCCGCATCGTCCGCCGTACATTGATAGGGATTCCCATCCTCTCCAATCCGCTCAGGCAAGTGAGTGGCAGCATGGGTAAACACCTCAGAGATTTCGCCGAAAAGATTATCGATGACATAGCGCCAGTGGCAATGCATATCGATAATGATCCCTCCACCATCTTCCTGACGGTAATTCCAACTTGGACGTTGGGACGCCTGATTTGCATCGTGGCCGGAAAAAACCCAATACCCAAACTCGCCTCGCACCGAAAGGATTTCTCCAAAAAAACCTTCATCGCGCAATTTTAAAAAAGCCTGAATCCCAGGCAACCAAAGCTTGTCCTGAACAGTCCCATTTTTCACTCCAGCCGTCTCTGCAATCTCGGCTATTCTGAACGCTTCCGAAGGATCAACCGCCGTCGGCTTTTCACAGTAGATGTGTTTTCCGGCTGCGATTGCGCGCTCTAAAAAGCCAATACGATAAGGAGTCCCTGACGCATCGAAGAAAATCGAGTAGGAATCATCCGCAAGGACCGCATCAAGATCCGTAGAATATTTTTCTACTCCATACTCGATTGCAAGTGCCTTCAATTTTTCCTCATTCCGCCCAATCAAGACCGGCTCGGGCATGAGTCGCACACCATCTCCAAGCTCAACCCCACCCTGCTCTCGAATTGCTAAAATCGACCGCGCCAAATGTTGATTAGTTCCCATTCTTCCAGTGACGCCATTCATGATGACTCCGATCCGCTCGATATTTTCCGTGCTCATAATAATTGATAAACTTTGTCGTAGGCGTAGAGGATTTCATCAAGAAATTCCCCTTGATCGCACTCCCACCATTTGGATGAAAAAATCTCCACTTCGCGAAATCCTTCAAACCCTACATCCCTCATCATCTCATCAATTCCATGAAGATCACAACATCCTTCCCCCATGATCCCACGATCTAAAAGCAGGTGACTCTGATCAGGTTTAAAATCACAAATATGGTACGCGTCCAGCCAACCATTTTTGGCACATCGTTGAATTTGCTCGGCGAGATCAAGCTCCCACCAAACATGATAAACATCTAGGGCTATCCCCACATTATAATGATTAACCTCTTCACATAAGTCATTCGCTATCCGGAGCGATGGAATCGCCGAGCGATCACCAGCATAAACAGGATGAAGTGGCTCAATCAAAAGTCTTACCCCATGAGACGCTGCCTCATCGGCAAGCGTCCCGATCGCGTCGCGAATTTGCTCATAATTTTCCCGCGGACTTTGCCCAACCGTAGCTCCACAAACCAAAACTAATGAAGGAAGCCCCAAGATTTCCGCCTCACGAATCAACTGACGGTTTTCTTCAAGCGCGTCCCTCCTCTCCCTCTCCAGCTTCCCAGTAAAAAACCCTCCTCGGACATATGAAATTCCACGTAGTCCTGCATCGCGCACCTGGCGCGCAACCGAACAAAGATCCTCACCTTCAACTGTCTCACGCCAAATCGAAATCCCCCCAATACCACGCCTCGCATATCCCTCGATACACTCATCAATCGACCACGGCTTAGTCGTAAAAGTATGGACGGCAAGATCTTGATAATTCATCGTTTAAGTAGTTTCCCCAATAAATAATTCCCCCTTAATCAAAAGGGTATTCATGCTCTTCTCGCGCTGCACGATCTCAGACTGAAGAGACCGCCCAACCTCTCTGGACAATTCAAAAACAGAAAGACTTACCGAAGTCAGCTTAGGATGAGCAATTTCGTGAATAGGGCCACAATCACAACCAGTCACCCTCACATCATCAGGAATTTTCAAACCAAGTGATCTCAATTGCTGGATGAGGATGATTCCCACAACATCATTAAATCCCACGAAGGTTCGCACCCCTCGATCATAGAGTGCCTTCACATGATCGGTAGTAATTTCGCTGGGACTCTCGACCTTCGACTGATCAGCTGACGGATCAAAATCGATTCCATATTCCAAACATCCTTCTGAGAATCCGTTTAATCGGGCACGGGTGAGATCACCAAACCCCCCATAGTAAATATAGCAGCAGTCGCCACTCACATCTCGTTCGGCAAGATGACCAGCAAGTTGTTTCATGGCGTCCTGATGATCACTGATCACGTGCCTTACTCCACGCACCATGCGGTTCAGAACTACACAGGGCGCTCCGCGCTCCTTAATCTCACTCAAAACCCGACCTGAGGGACGGTGAAATGCAAAAACAAACCCATCCACCTCTCCTCCTTTTTTATGGGGAAAGGGCTGATATTTATCCGAAGATGTTTCGACAATCAGATTAGCGACCGATGGAAGGAGGCCTTCGCGAAGCCCTTCAGTCAAAGTCATGAAATTGTAGAATAATTGAGTGCTCCGTTCCTTAGCTGGAGGCAAAACAAGCTTGATAGTGAGGATAGATCTCTCGGCGTGTCGCTTCTGAGAACGTCTGACGTAGCCGAGTTCTTTTGCGATGGACTCAACATGTAATCGAACATCCTCCCCAATTAGCATCGATCCACCAATCGCGCGAGAAACGGTCGCTTTCGAAACGCCTGCCTTCTCGGCTACCTTAGCCATCGTCACTTTTTCAACTGCTCCACTCATTTCAAAAGTAGCCTAATCGCTTGGCGCAATCTTTCATAATATCGACCTCCCAATCCGGCCGGCGGGGACAGAGCTTGTGAGGTTCACTCGTTGGGATACGCCCAAGAAGATGTTGAAAAACGGCGCAGCTATGTTTGTAAGCCGGAACGGAGTCCCGGAATCCCACGTTTCCCAGATATTGAAGGGCGTCATTTAATTCGAAATAGTCCGCATCATTGATGCTCCACAACCTGTCTCGCTCGGCAAATTTCTCTGGGCAAAACGCAGCAAGACCAAGGAGATAATCAGAGCCATATTCGATCATATCAATCCCAAGATCGTTTCCTGTATATATTCGAAAACCGGGCCTTACTTCATCCCGTAAAGCAAGGCGCTTCAGCTCCTCATCTCGGCTAAGTGAGGAATGCTTGATTCCCTTCAGGGCGGGGATACCCATCAATCCGCGAATCACTTCCTCACTGTAAATCATTCCATTAGGCGCAAACATCTGGCCTAACTCAAAACCAAGAACCGACTCATAGGGTTCGCAAACTTTGGTATAAAGCTCGATAATCTCGTCACTCACCCACTCGTGGAAACGTGTCGTCTGAAAAAGAATAGGTGTCCCCCCACGCTCAGCAATCGCATCAGCTCCCCTGCGATAAAGATCGACCAAGTCGCCCTCCAGACCTTCTACGAAGACCCCAGCTACAAAAGGTCGGTGGTCACCAAGCGCCTCACGTGTCCAATCTAAAACCTTCGCACGTTCGTCATTTGAAAGGTAATTGGCATAACCTGTATCCATATTCACGGCACATTTTAATCCCGCCTCTTCCGTTCGCTGTATCGCAGTCTGAAACGCATCCCGCGCTATCGAACCATCTTCTTCAAAAGGAAGGAGACACGCAGCCATCCCCTCAGGCTTTCGCCTCAATGTTCGCATCAGCAACCGATCCTCTAGCTTCATGGTGGCGAGAATTAGTTGCACGCAACAAATTCGCAAGACTTAATTCAACGAATCTACCTGAACCCTGAGGCGCATGAATGTTTTCTCGGAGTCTGAAACAAGCGTATCACCAAAGACCCTCAGAACTACTGTCCCATCACCATTATCAATTGGGGCCTCAACTAGCCCTGTTTGTTGGGCCCACTCAACCAAATCGCTACCTGCCTCAACAGTCACCACCAAGTCAACCGCATTAGCCTGCGTCCGGTATGTCATAATTTGTCGATCAACACCCTCGATCTCCTGAATCGAAACCTTATAGCCTAAGTGCTCATCTGCGATGAAAGGGTCTAATCCCAGCGCATATTCGAAGAGATTACTAAGCGAATCTCCATCTAGATCAGCACCAGCGCCAGAAACCAATGGATCAGCCAATTGCGCATCAGTGAAATTTTGATATTTCCAACCTTGGTAAGTGAGTCCCACCACAACCGAATCAGCCCCAGGATCCCCTCCAACCTCCTGGCTCACTCCCCAGTTTCGAACTAAGTCAAAATCCTTAAAAGAAGTCTCTGAAGGATCGCGAACAATCAGCGAATGCCCCTGATCATCCGCCATCGGAAACCACCCACCCTCATAAGAAAATTCGAGGATATTCTCCCCAACCGAATCAATAATCTGAATTATTTCTCCACCATTATTAAGGCTTCCTGAAAATTCTCCCGCCACCGGCAAACCTGATCCAAACCGTAAATCGAAAGCCACTCGATTGGCCACAACCAAGAGCCGCTCGCCTTGCAATAGGTCAATCCCGGCACCAAAAGTCATCGTGACACCATCAACAAACTGAACCCCGCTCATCCTTAAAGTTTCTGATCCGGTGTTCATCAACTCAATAAACTCGAAATCTGAGGCCGCTAAATTTGGAATTATCCCTAACTCCGCAGCAGTCGGCTCCTTTGGCGCATACAAAATTTCCGTCACCCTAAGAGCCGTTTGAGCTGGCGTCGGATTTCCGGGGAAAGTCAAGGTGTCGATGATTGTTCCGATCTCGTCACTCAGAGTAATAGCCTCCCCACGGGCTGAGAGTTGACCTTGATAACCACTGACAAGATACCTTTTTTCGTTAGCTTTTGGACTGACTAAACGCGCTCGAAACCCAACTGCTTTCCGACCAACATGAAGGGTGCCATTCTTAGGAATCACCACTCCTGCTGGAAGAATCATAGAAATACCGCCCGCAAGCTCCCAACCTGAACAATCAACCGCAAAATTGTTTGGATTATCTAGAGTAAAATACTCCCCACTTTGATCAACTGATGCTCCGGAGCTTGCCGGATTGAAATCGACTATCCCGATATTGATTAATGGCGCAGCTGGTTGTCTTCCAGGCAACTCCCCCAGCCCATAGAGCTGGGCCCTTCTAGTTGGGATATATTCGTTGAGAATCCGATCAGCAGCTGGACGCATCGCATTTCTATTCCCCCAAGAACCCCACTTTTGGTAATCGAGATCGGCATCATCTCCTCCTGATCCTGGAGAACTCTTATTTGGATCAATCAAAGCTACCAATTCGTTGACTCGAGTCGCAAGATAGTCCACCGGAGCCACCGGCGAACCATACATTTGATCCATCAGGGTCCGCACCCTACGCCGGAACATTCCGTTCAAAACAGAATCATCAAAAACCAATTTCTTCATCCGATTTGATGGCCCAGCACGAAGATTATTATTCCCAAACACATCATCAAAGTAAGCTGGACCACTCCGCCAATTCCGTCCTAAACACAGATCAATATCCCACACTAAAGGCCGCCATTCCCCTGTCTTATTCGTATCTCGATAAACGTAATAATTCTTATGTCCGTGGTCTCGATTATTGGTCATGTCCAGTGCCGCTAGGTAATTGATCAAGCCCGGAATATGCATGTGATCATAACCATATCGAAGCCTCGCTTCGCCGCTCAATCCAAGGCCAGAAACAAGCGCGGATAAGTCTGAATTATTCTCATCCTTACGAGTCTTCTTGTTCACCCCGCTATTTGAGGAATCAAGCCGATTATACATCTTATAGAGAGCTCCCTGGCCATCAAGATTGACCCTCTCCAAATAACGGTCATCGCCATCCTCTACGAGATCTGCCGTACTGAAAAATTGTCCGTTCTGCTGAACTCGAACCGGAAACGAATAGTGGGCCGGATGTCCAGCCATACGCATGATTTCATATCCAATTGTATTGCGAGTCTTTGATTTATCCGCCCAATTAGTAATTAGGTTTATATCCTTGGCGCGCTTTCCGCCATCGTAGGGAAGGAAGCGATCTCCCTTATTAAAGTCAAAATCGAAACTCTTCTTCGGAAAACTACCAGTCGATTGTCCGTGTTTGTCAGCCTGAATGTTATCGTAAAACTCGCCCTGATAATAAATCGAACCCCGTGATCCGCTATCTCTTTCAGCACCTGAGGGACTCGCGGTAAACCAATGGAGGACCGGCAAATTGGAACTCACGACCGATGAGTCCTCGGCAATCGTTCCAAAGTATTGTGGGGAATCCCGAGAATCGGGGTAGGGAGGAGCGACCGTATCGGAGTTTTTAGAATCCGTTGCCGTCACCTTCCAGCGCAGCATCTGACCCGGCAAAAGATCATTTACAGGAATGAGCGCCGTATAAATACCATCACCCGCCAAGGCATCGGACCCAGTGCCATCGTCAACCATCGAGAGATCTACTTCCGAATCATACATAATTCGCCAGGACAGCGTAACTGAGGCAATAGGATTAAGCGTCCCGACGATCTCACTCTCAATGACCAACCCACCTGCTGCCGGATCGATTGGAGCTAAATCATCAGCCACCATCCGAATAATCGGGCCCAGTTCTGATTCACCCGCCGAATTTGCCTCATAAGGTGTTGGCCTTGAAAAATAAGCTTTCTCTAAGGAACCAGTGACACGAGAGCTCAGGAGCTCAGCGCCAAAAAGGGCATCCGAACTGCTGAGACTCCGGTTTAGCCCATGGATACAGAGGACATTTTCTCCCACGTTCAAAAGCGTCGTGTTAATCAGAAAGTCCTCACCAGCCAAAGCATCGGAATCACTATTTGAGGCCGTCGCAGATGATGCATAATCCAAGGCACTCGAGGAGGGGCTATTGGACTCAGCTACAGAATCGGGATCACCATTCAAGTATGCCACAAATCCATCATCGTAATTTATCCTTAAAACCAGATTGGAAAAAGCGCTTGGATCCTCCACCCAAAAAGGGATCCTGATATAAACGGTCGTCTTCTTCGTATAAAGCTCCTCGCGAAGGTCGGTTGCAATAACATCATAATATTGGTCGTTATTCGTTTGTCCATAACCGTGAGGAGTTGCTCCAGAGATCCATAATGAATCATCAAAATTTGTTCCAATCCAAGAATCCAAATTCGCACCATCCTGAACATCATAATCACTGTTGGATGGCACTAGATAAGTTGCATCGGACCCTAAGGGAGCCAAGGTTTCAGTTAAAATCTGCTGCTTGAGACCATATGAAACATTCGTCACTTGGATTGGATACGCAGGACCATAATCTTGTTCCACCGTCACGCCATCCGGCCGGATGATTCCCAGATATTCTCCGGAAGTTGAAAGTTTAAAATTGGTATGGAGTTCAGCCCCCGAAACCTTGCGATCTTTATCCGAAGCAAAAACCACAAGGCTTTGCGACGGCTCCAATGCTAACTCAGGAAAAGTCCACTTAGTAAGATCGTTGCGATCATCGGTGAGGTACCAGCCCGCAAGATTGACGGATGAATTACCCGGGTTGTAGATCTCTATCCAATCCTCGTCATCACCATCCTCGTCACGCAACCCTGACTGATTTGACGCCATAAACTCCGAAATGACGAGCATCTGCGACTTCGCTACCGGAGCTCCCAACAGAAGACAGAAGACCCAAAACCCGTATCTAAAACCGGCAAAAACCCTAGAATTCTCTCCCAGTATTCTCTGGAAAGCCTTGCCAAATGGACGCTCCGCCCACCTGGGATAAACTGAAGGTTTAATCATCTATAATCGTCTTAAATTTTATTACAAAACCCATCCAAGTTTAGTCGTGACCTGACATCGTCTAGGCTTAACTTTCCCTATCATTCTTCAAAAAACACTGAAGGAGCTAGCTCTCGAGAAGATCATACTACTTAATAAAATTTTCAAGATTGTCCTCCTTCATGATTTTGGCTTCATCAGTTATCCCATCGGATACCTAATCTCATTGCTCACTTCGTCTATTAAGGTAAGCGTTTTTTCGTCCAATTGCAAACCCGCCGCTTTAAGAATCGGCTCCATTTGTTTCGCCGCGCGCACACCCACAATCGTCGCCGCCACAAAATCATGCTGTTTGCTCCAAGCTGTCGCTAGAGTCGTCACATCAAGATCCAGCTCCTTTGCGATTTCGCCAAAACGCTTCGTCGAGGCAATTGTCCGATCGTTCACAAAACGCGTCGCCATGGCCCGTTGACGTGCTCCCCCCGTTGTTAGGTATTCGGAAAAGCGCGCGCCATCAGGAACCCTATCGTTATATTTCCCCGTCAAAACTCCACCCGCTAATGGGCTATAAGGCAAAAGGCTCACATTTTCTCTCCGCAAACATTCGGCTAACTCATACTCGTCCCGACGATTGTTCAGTGAAAAATTATTTTGTATCGTATCAATGCGAGTCATCCCTCCTAGATCACTTGTCCACAGGCTCTTCATGACTCCATAAGAATTATCGTTACTCAGCCCAATCGCTCGCACTTTCCCCTCTTTTACAAATTCATCAAGAACCTCGAGAGTATCCGCCGCCCTCATCCCGTGATCTGGCCAGTGAATCTGATATAGATCAAGGTAGTCCGTCCCAAGACGACTCAAACTTCCCTCCAAAGCTTTTCGCAAATGAACACGATCGAGGGCCGCTTTCCCATGACGAATCGGCGGACAAAACCAGCCATGAGCCGCTCCCGCCACCTTTGTCGCCAAAATCACTGACTCACGAGGCTTCGACTTTAGCCATTCCCCAACCCATTCTTCGGTTAAGCCAGCCAACTCCGCCGTTGGAGGCACAGGATAGACTTCCGCGGTATCAAAAAAGTCGATTCCAGATTCAATGGATTCATCCATAATCCGGAAACTCTCTTGCTTATCCGCCTGCGTTCCGAAAGTCATGGTCCCCATACAAATTTCACTGACTACAATTCCACTTGTTCCTAGTCGCCTTTTTTCCATACCTCCCATTCTCCTCAGGCCCTTCTAACAGGCAAGCGACTTCGCACTTAACCTCCAATTTCCACTCGTGTTTTCAAGATCACCATCGTTCGCATCTCCATTAGGGGCCACCGCTGACCACTCTACTCTTATCATTCAGTGAACTGCCGCCACCAATTGCCTGAACCACTCCTCTGGATTTCTCAAATAAGTCTAACTTTCATGGTTACCATATTTGGACCTCCGGCAATTTTGGTAACATCAGAGCGAACTACACTAACAGCCCTCAGCTTCTGAGTTAAGAAACGTCATTTCCGGAGCATCATCTCTCGGTCTATTTTTTCGGGACCTCGTTCACGGTATAGTAGGCATGACGGTGAAGTAATTCATCTCCGTCACTCGAACGCAAGGCACCAAGCTCAAATTCGTGGACATGCCCCTTTTTTAGGGTTTCTAATTCAATAACCACAGACATCCCATCGTTTGCTACTTTTGCTGATTTCACTACTGGCTCGGTCTGATTAATCTCCGGTCCACCATAGCCTCGATGGTATTTATGCGTGAAAGTCTTCACTACAAAAGTCGTCGGATCACCTGCTAACTTCGTTTCGACCTTTTTGGTGAATTCCAATTTGAACCCTTTCGGAGTGATTGTCACTTCCTCAATCTCAAAAGGCATCTTACCAGACCACTCAAGGCGCTCTAAAGCGAAAGGCTTCAATCCCCGCACAGGCCAACCACGATTTGTTCCGCCGGCCAACAACCTCCCCTTCGGAGTAAACTGAACGTTTAAAATTCCAGTTGAGAGCTCCTCGCGAAACGGATAACACGCCCCCTGCCAAACTCCATTTACTTGCTCAGTAGTAGCACGCATAATGAGAGATTGAGTGTAATCTCCAAGAAAGATTTGATCCTCGAATGGCCCAAACTTCCCCTTCGTCTTATCTAGCACGAATCCGGTGATTGAACGCCCCATACGAATATAGGGAAAGATCACCGCGTAAGGGACCAACTCGGCAACCTTTTCCTTCTCAACCATAATACTTGAACCCGACTCAGGGGTCACCGGCTCCTCCAAACCTTGTGCATATTGATACCAATTGTAACTCGCCGGGTGCCCCATAAATCCACCCTCCTTGACAAACTTTAAACTACACGAAGAATTCCACGGTCCCTGACTCTCGATATAGAAGACCGCCCCCTCTTTATTAAATCCAATCCCGCCCGGGCTCCGCATTCCACTTGCGATGGGGATACTTTTTCCATCAGGGGTAATTTTAAACCCCCAACCACGGAAAAGCGCTCGAGAATGGTAAGATGCCGATAAGCCCAATGCAACGTAGAGGTTCCCCTCCTGATCAAACTTCGACCCAAAGGCATACTCATGATAATTAGCATAACCCCAAGCATCCGAAATCACCTCAAAAAGATCAGCTTTCCCATCTCCGTTCGTGTCCGAAACCTTAGTTAACTCTGCACTGTGAGTTACGTAGAGCGCATCATCTTTCCATGATAAGCCAAAAATCTCATCAAGCCCGGTTGCGAACATCTCATACTTAGGCTCCGGCCGCTCGTCGTCGATGCCCGATACAAAGAAGATATCGCCCCGGCGCGTTCCTATTGCGATTCGACCATCCGGTAATTGCTCAAAGGCACCCGCCTCAATCACGAGATCCTTTGGAATCGGAACTTGGACCACCGGAAAAAATTCACGCTCCCGATCCGCTGTGCCCCAGCGATCACCCACCTCTTCGGCTGTCATCGACGCCATCAACAGCGCCACCATCATTGTCACTTTAGCGAAGAATTTCATAATTAATTGAGTAAGTGTTTTTTTCAGGCCCGAGTGGAATTTTCATGAGCAACTCCTGCTCGCCATCGACACCAATAGATCGCAAAACCGTCTCCACTCGACTTCCAAGTGTCAGCCTCAGATCAGCTGTCTTAAAAACTCCGCCAGATTCGCTTACAATCTGACCAGTAAGTGCTCGGAAGTGAAGCACGCCTGGTTTTTTGGCATCAAAATCAAACCTTCTTTTAAGGACCTTCTCGCTCTCCACTTCAAAGCGATCTTCGATTGCGACCTCTCCACACAGATAACGAAGGGTCGGATTCCCATTTTTTCCCAGGGCATAACCCCGAAAAGCATAGCCTAAATTTTTAGGATAAAGAGGGTCTGGATTTACCGGGTTCTCCTTCGTCATCACCGGCTTCAGGGGCCACTTTGAGCCGCTATCTTTCGGCCGCAAAAAAGCGACATCCTGCGCTAGCTGAATCGGTCGCTCCGAGGGATTAAAATCACCCGCTCCCTGCGACCGCCAATTAGCCGTGAGATACTCGCCCTTCCAAATTGCGGACAAAACTCCGTTCTCCAAATTAAAGGCATAGTTCAGGCCGCCTGGGAAGCCCACAGCAAGTCCGCGAAACCCTGCCACCCGACTCCGACCACGATAAACCCTCACCTTGTTATTGACCTCAAGCTTGTTGGGCTTCGATTGTAATCCTTTTGGATCACGTGCTGATCTTCCAAGTGAAAACTGATGCCAAAGCGCCCTCAACTGCTCATGGGTGTCACCTCCCATGATCTCAGTCTGCACTGCTTTTCCGTCCGGCCAGTAGTTCGGCATAATGATTCCAGGACGATGCTTCGCCGGGTTTTTCATGAACTCGTAAAACCAACCCGGCTGCAATCGTTGGTAAGTCAGGATCAAATCGTAACCCTTCATTCCCGGTGATTCTTTCCCGTTGTAGTTATGACAGGAAATACAATTCAGGCCCTCCGTCCCGAGCAATAAATGCCCGCCATTCCTAACCATGGGTTGTTCTTGGCGATTTGGTGGAGGCAAGTCCACCTGTGGCAATTTATCTATCTTCGCCAAAACCTCCGGCAATCCTTCTAATGCCGTCCGACCAAACTGCGGCATCCGTGTCTTCATGTAAGGCCGCACCGAGAGACCATCATAAAGAACTTTATTCAACCACTCGAACTTTAACTTACCACCGATCTTCGTCAGCGGCGGTGGGATCCGGGCGGCATCACCAAGGGCTTCTTCAGTGGTATGGAAAAACTCATTAATCTCTTCTGCTACTCCACCAAAGTCATCACGAGTATGGCATGCGATACAGTTCAGCTGGGTCAGCTTCATTTCGATCCGAGCTTCGTCCGAAAAAAACACCGGCTCCTCCAGGGCCAAAGCAATCGCCTTAGCCTGATCATCAGACAACTGATAATTTGCACCTTTACCAGTAAAGCATCCCTTCTTCAAATCGATGTTCTGCAACTTCGGCCCTTTGGCGGCCCCAGCATTCCCCATGGTGTGACAAGCCACACAATCATACTTTTTAAAATTTGCCTTACCCAACGCAACTAGCTTGGCATCCGGCTTCACCGGCTTTCCAGCCTCCCCTCCCAAAAATGCCTCTAACGCGCTGGCTTCGGAGGAAGTAAGATTCATGTTTGGCATCCGACCTGAGGGCCGAACTTTAAGGGGGTCAAGCAGGAATCTAGCCAACGCTCCCTGCTGGTATTTTTCACCGATATGCCCCAACGATCTCCCCCTTTCAGAATTTTTGCTCTGGGGAGAATGGCAGGAAATGCACCCGACTTCGTGAAAAATCTCGTGCCCCAACTTGGCATCACCGGTCATCGCTTTGGCCTGCACCTCCTCGGAGGTCAATGACATCAAATAATGACTGATTGAATCACTCACCTCCGCCTTTTCAGCGTCTGGCAAACCACCCAAAACATCCGGCATAGTAGTGCCAGGATGAACCTCGTGAGGGTCCTTTAGATAGCGCTTTAAATAATCAAGATCCAACCTCGAACCGGCTTCACTCAGGTCAGGCGCCAATTTCATGGTGGTTGCGACCGGCACCTCGTGACAGGCTGCACACCGTAATTCCTCAATAAGGAGATGCCCCGTCTTAGCCTCATCAAGCGGATGGCTTCCATTAAGACCCGGAATGACCGGTGCCCCTAAGAGAATACCGGCATGCATGAGTGATAGGACAACAGCCGTGCTCAAAAATCGCATAGCCAAATCCTGCCACCCGCACACTACATGGCAATCATCCATTTCACTGAAAACCTACCCACGGACGGGCACCATTTATGGTTTGAAGGGAGCTTTTGGGTCACGTTGCATCGCTGGATTGAGTGAGGGCTTTCCATCCTTAATTCCAACCAAGATACCAGAGTTAATTGCAGGCTTTCCCATGTTGATCGCTTCTGCCCTCTCTTTCATTTTGCCAAAATAACACTCGGTTCCATGCGAAAGAATGATACTCTCTTGGTGCTTAAGAATGGCTCCCAATCAACTTCCCAAGACCGCCTCAGTCATTCTTAAAACTTGGACCGCCTCCCTAACTTGATGAACCCGGTGGATCATGGCTCCTCGCTGGCGGGTGAGAGAGGTCAGCGCCTGGGTCGGAAACTCCCGGCGTGACATTGCTAAATCACCAAGCAATTGCCCAATAAGGGACTTACGCGAGAGCCCCATGAGAATTGGGCGATCATGAACTCGATAATCTTCCACACGGTTTAGCAGTTCTAGATTGTGACTAAGGGATTTTCCAAACCCAATACCAGGGTCAAACACGATCCTCTCGGACTCAATTCCAGCGGACACCAAAGTTTCGAATCGCTCCTCAAAAAAGTCTCCGATTTCAGAAACGACATCTTCGTAAGTTGGCGACTTTTGCATCGTGCGTGGATCCCCCTGCATATGCATTACCACGATACCACAATCCGAACCAACACAAACATCAATCATGGCGGAATCTTGAAGCCCCGTCACATCATTCACGATCGCCGCCCCGGCCGCCAAACCAGCCGCCGCAACTTCCGCCTTACAAGTATCGATAGACACCGCCACCGCTTCATTCGAAACCAACTTTTTGATCACTGGAATTACTCGCGAAATTTCATCATCCAAGCCTACTTCAGCCGCACCAGGGCGGGTGGATTCACCGCCTACATCCAGAATATCAGCGCCTTCCTCGATGAAACGGCGGGCCGCAGCTACAGTGTCAACCGGGTCAAGGTGCAAACCTCCATCCGAAAACGAATCTGGGGTCACGTTGAGTATCGCCATGACCAGCGCCGTGTTATCGAGATCCCAACTAAATTTGCCTGCCTGCCACAAAACCCGAGAGCTTTCCGACTCATCTTCTGCAGGGTTGCACTCAGTCATCAGTTTCGGCATAATCTTGCGCATACCACTATCATCTCAATGAAAAAAGTAACCTACTTCATCATAGCCTCGTTATTCGCAGCAGGATCGGGCTTTTCAGACGAAGATCTTTGGGAATCCAAGGGGCCGCACGTTCGCATCAAAAAGAATGATCAGGATGGCTCATACGTTGTCTTCGAACGTTCACCTGACGACCGGCGACTCGTTAAAACAACCAAGAACGAAAATGGTGAAGTCAAAATGAAGGCCACCTACACGCGAGACACCAAGGGCTTCCTTAGGTATGGGCAGATTCATGATGGTCAAGGCGTCCTCATTTACCGGGTGCAGTATGGTTACGATAATGAGAGTGGTCAACTCGTGGCTGAACAGATGTTCGACGCCAGGGTAAAGCATTTCTTCCCCACTCTCGATAAAAACGGCCAGCGCAAGGAAATGCCGATCCGCCGAGTCTACTATTTTTATGACTCTGAAGGGAATCAAAGTAAGGCTATTTCACTTGTCCCAAAGGCAGGGAAAACAGCGCGTGAGACCTTTAAGAAAACCAATAAGCCACTCGATCTCTACGGCGAGGAAGAAGGTTTCGACCCCAATAATTCCACGCGCCCGGATAGCCCCTTTGACGAAGAAAACAAGAAGAAGACTCGATGAGTCCTGAACGAGTTTTTCAAATCCTGACCATCTTGGGATTGGCAGCTGGCGGCTGGCTCTACGGGGACTATTGGAAAAAATCAAGTCTGCCCCCGTTAGACAACGATAGTGCCGCGACCTTACGCGCTGAAAACTCTGAATTGCTACAGCGTGTCGACGCTCTTGAAGACGAGCTCGCTCAGGTCCGCTCCATGCTATCTAATGGCCCTTTTCCAGTCCCCGATGAGATTATCTCTTGGGTCGAGAAAGACTATGATATGGTTTTTCTGAAAGCCCCCAATGTTCGCTTAGCCTCCCCCACCAAAATCAGGGACGCCGCCCACGCAAACCTCCGCCTAATCCATGGCGAAGTTGATCTGGAAAATGAAGGGCTTGCTTGGGAGCTCCTTGGGCTCCTTCCTCCGAATCAACGACTCTTCACCCAGCTCCTCTTTGTCAACAGCAGTGGAATCAAAGGGATCTGCGATCTTGGTGAACAGCGAATTCTCCTTTCGGAAAACTTCGATGCCATGAGCGTGCCCGATCGTTCAGTTCTGGTTCGTCTTCTTGGCCAACTTCTAGCCTACCAAAACTACCCCAAAAAAGAATGGGGCTCACGCGATGAATGGCAAGCATGGGAAGCTGTCCACACAGGTTCCGCCGCAGCTCAGCAAGCAAGATTTCTTCGTCGAAACCCCGCCGTAAATGAAGCTGGTTGGAATGACCCGGAACCCGCCCGGGAGCAACTCCTCAACGATCTTGAGCCTGCACTTCAGGGGTTTTGTAACTTTCCCTTCATTGAGGGTGCCGATTTCTCTCGCTATTTCTTTATCGATTCCCGTGAAGCCTGGGCCGCGATGTTCCGGAACCCCCCGAGCACCACCTCCGCAGTTCTGCACCCGAATCAAAAAGAGCGTGGAACGGTTGAAATCTCTTTTCCAAGCTCCGGACCAGAGATCATACACGAAAATACAATTGGGGAACTAGGTCTCCGATTATGGCTTGAACCCTTTACCGGCATGGACGAATCCGGGTTACTGGCAGAGCAATGGCGTGGTGATCGTTACCAGATACGCCGTCGCCCAGACAAGCAATTCACTCTTACTTGGAAGATTGCGTTGGCAGATGAAAAATCGACCAAAAGCCTCAAGGCAGAGGTGGAGCGCTCAATGATCCCGCACTTTCACGAGGCGCAGGCACCACGTAAGATCGAAGTGACTGTGTCAGACACAGTCTTAACTTTTACCAACTTGCCTAAGAAATGAACATGGCCAAACGGATCAGTTTCAGTGGCCGAGTTCAGGGAGTGGGATTTCGTTATACCACCAAACAGCTCGCCCTTGGATTCGATATCGTTGGTTCAGTTCGTAACCGGGAAGATGGGACAGTCGAGCTGGAAGTGATGGGAGACGAGAAGGAAGTAAACGAATTTATTACCGAGATCGTCGAAGAATCTGAACTCGCTGGCCTGATTAAAGAACACCGCATTTGGGACATTGCCGAACTCGCAAATTGCCGAGGCTTCACAATCGCGAATTAATCTTTGATGACGCGATAATATTTATGAGCCAAAGACGAGGCCGGACCGAAGGGGTCGTAGGTTCCTTCTTGCCCATCCGACCAAGAGAGTGGCCCTCCATTTCCGACAAAAGACGGGATCACACTGACCCAACTACAACCATCCGGCGACGTCTGCACAGTATACGTTGCACCGACTTCGGACATGAGCCGAATTGATAAGCCCCCATTGTTGCTGGACCCAATTTCGAGATCCAAATCAGGAGCCCGGGGAGGATTTTCGGAGATCACACTCCAACCAAGATCCTTAAGAGCAGCAGCGTCTACATTTGTAATTTCAAGCCGTGTGATATCCCCACCCACATTAAAAACGGGCTCCATGAGAAGATCCTGCAAATTGCCCGCACCTACTGTTCCAAAATATAAGGGGGTTCCGAGAGGAAAGATCTTTGAATGATATTCACCATCCCTCCAATGATAATCTTGCGACGACGATTTGACGATCTCGAGCCCAACTACCTCTCCACCAGTATCAGCTTCAAGGGCCGCCACCGCATTTTCACCCACAAATCGATCCTCCACGATCAAATCACGGAACTCTGCAACCGACCGGGCATTCAACCCTAAGCAATGGCCGATTTCGTGCACCGCAATGCTATAAAAATCCAAAGCCGTGCCTCCCTTTGGCTGCAAAAATCCAAAACTCCAATTCCGATCCAAATCAAATGAAACAGTTCCACCGATCACGGTAAGTGAGCTCACACCAAGATTGAAACCGCGATTAAGAAAACTTTCCGGATCAGCGTAAACCGAGGCTAAATTTCGAGCTCCGCCAATCGGAGCACCGCGGCCCGCGCCATCTAGCTTTCGGGCCCCTACATATAGAATCCAAACATTTTTATCTAGCGAAAACCCTCCAAGATATTCATCAGCAGCGGGTTGCCCCACCTTGAAATAAAAATCACTCGCTTTACTGGCAGCGGCACTCAGCACATGATTCTTACCCGTCCCCGGATGAATAATTTCAAATCGCCCATCAACTAGCTCCTCATCCCTCATATCAACAGGAAGAAGAGTTTGGTTTACGATCCGACTCCACCGAGCGGCGGCAGCCTCAATAACGACCTTCGCGGCAGGGTTGTCAAAAAATCCCTGACTATCGTATCGGTAATCAACCTTGATCTCAATTCCTTTCAAAGGAACTAAAGCAATCATGAAGACCACCATAGATTTCATCCTTAGAATATACCCGGATTTGGAACACTGACAACCAGGTTGTTAACATTTCTTAAATATCAAGGTGGGTTCTCGCTCTGCGTGGAAGGTGTGTGGTGCTTTTTAGAAGCAGGAATTACCCGTTTTTTCTGTCTTAGCCCCCTCAGCCCCTAAAATTAATATCAATAAGGTGAAAAAACGGCCGTGAAATGGTGGCCCCAAGATGAAACCTCATTTAAAAATGAGTCTGTATGATACTCGATCGTGGCTTCAGGCAATGCCCCGATGACGCAATTTTAAAAGCGCCCGAAAGAAAACCACCAAACCTCCCAAAAGAAAAAGGGCTGGGAACCATATCGAATATCCCGGAGCCTTCGTTTCGTGCTCGATAAGGACCTCCGTTGGATCATTAGGATTCACGAAAGCTGCCAACCTGCTTCCCACCGGAAACTTCTCAACGAAGGGCACTATCTTATTTTTTTTCTTCAAATACGGGTTTTCCCGGCGTTTTAGCCGCTCTCCCCGGTAAAATTTCCCACCAACCCGGTATTCGTAAACCAATTTATGGCGATATTCCTTAGCCTTCCCGATTTGGCGGTCTTCTAGCTCGGAAACAACTACTACAGCGGGATAACTGGGCCATTCCTGCGTTTCTTTCGCCCGGATGTATCCACGACCCAGAACAAAAACAAAAAAGCCGCCCATCACAGCCAGCGCTAGGCCGATAAACGCCAGATAGAGATATCCTCCGATGCCCTCGTTCTTCACACCCGACCCGTATCATAATCCTCCACTCTCGCAAGACCCGTGCTTGCACCTGAGCAAGATTCCGGCCAGAACATCCTTATGAGCACTTTTGCAGAAAACGTGATGGACGACCTTAAGATCGCAATGAAAGCCAAAGACTCGGTGGCTCTCACCACTCTTCGCGCTCTCAAAACCGCTCTCACAAACGCCGCCATCGAATCGGGCAACAAAGATAATGTCATCGAACAAGCCGATGCCCTTGCCATCGTCCGAAAACAAATTAAACAGCGTAACGATTCAATCGAGCAATTTGAAAATGCCGGTCGCTCCGAGCTCGCAGAAAAAGAAAAAGCGGAAATCGTCGTCCTCGAAAAATACCTACCTGCCGCCATGAGTTCTGAAGAAGTCTCAGCAATTGTGGCCACAGCTGTCGCCGAAACGGGAGCGACCAGCCGTTCCGACATGGGGAAGGTCATGGGTATCGTACAAGCGAAGACCGCCGGACGCGTCGACGGCAAGACCCTCTCCCAAGAGGTGATGAAGCACCTTTCCTGAAGGACGAGTAACTCAGCTCGAGAAATGGACCAATGGCCCCAAGTAATCCGAGCTGAAATCACACCCCAACTCAATGAGCTTCGCCGCTATAATCGTCGCCTCTGGATCCTCACAACGCATGGGTTTTGATAAGCTCGCCGCACAGTGGAGGGGTAAGACGATTCTTTGGCATAGTGTTCATGCCTTTTCTTCCCTCGAAGAAATCGCCCAAGTCATTGTTGTTACCCCGCCCGATCGTTTTGCTTGGCTGGCCGATCTTGGCCCAAAACTCAACCGCGTTAATGGAGGCAGGGAACGGTCCGACTCCGTAGCTGCCGGCCTTATGGCCCTAAAAAACGAAATTAGCCACGTTGCAATTCACGATGGCGCCCGCCCACTCGTTTCACCAGAGTCCATCCGTGCTACCTTCGCCGCTGCTGAAGCAACCGAGGCCGCGAGCCTCGCACGCCGGGTTACCGAAACATTGAAGCGGGCTACCCCGGAAGGCATCACATCGGAATCAGTCTCTCGGGACAACCTTTGGGTCATGGAAACACCCCAGATTTTTTCGAGAGACCTCATACAAAAAGCTTACCAAAGCGTCTCCTCCGGCGATACTACAATCACCGATGAAGTCTCTGCTCTTCAGCTCCTTAACCACGGCACCACCCTAGTGGAGAACCCCTCCCCAAATCCCAAAATTACGATCAAAGCAGATCTTGATGCCCTTCCATAATATCCAATATATCTAACGAGATCTCTGCGATGAAAAACAATTCCAAGCTATTACGATGGCTCACCCCACTTCTTGAAGCGGGCTCCACGTGCCTTAATCACAGTATGACAGTTTTAGGCAAAGGACTTTTCTTACTCATCAGCTTTCTGGTTCTGCAATCATGCTCCACCGGCAGCGATCCACAGCAATCCACTAAACAAGCCATCCTTATAGAGTGGCCTACCATCAAATCCACTATCTTGGCTCAAAGAAAAGTTGGGTATCCAAACTACGATCCAAAATGGATCTACGTGGTTGATCCGGCCACCCAGCAGATGAATGTCGTCTCTTTGAAAACTGGAGAAACCTACGAAACCCTTCGGTGTGGAACAGGTAAACGCGGCCTTGGTATTTCACATGCCCAAACTCCCCCTGGCTTCTTCACTATGGGCGGTGTACGCATTGCTAAAAATGCAGATTCTTCCATTCAAACCGGTGACTCGAAAAGGGGCGTGAGCGGAATCTATGCCGAGATTCTTTACCCCCCGACCCATTCAGACTCCACGCTGCGGGGCTATGTTCCAAACGGCGTCGTCATTCACTCTTACAACCCCAACGCTAGCAAAATGCTTTACCAGCGCCGCGCCCAGCGAAAAATAGGCCGTATTCCCTGCACTACCGGCTGCCCAGTCCTCGAGATCGACGAGGCCCCGAGACTGGTCTCCTACCTTAAACAATCAGCCGGCAAGTTCGACCCTACCGCAAACCCCAACACCCACCTCCAGGCCCTCATTCGCAGTGGTCAAGTTACCCAATACCATCGAGACCAACTCGGAGATCCCATATACATTCTCAATCGCCAGTAGAAATTGGCGGGATCCGCTCAATCCTTTCTTTGGATGCCTTGGCTTTTCAGAGATTCCCCAGACTCTCGTTTCCCCAGAATTTCGTTCAATACGCAATCTTGTTTCCTCCGCCGTTTTCGAAAAACCCTTTTTTGCTCCCTTCGGAACCATTTTGCCAATGGAATCAACTGGCCAAAGGCATAACCATCGATTGCGAAGATTTGACACCTTCCATCCGCTTTTACCTGCACGGACAGATTGTCAGGTCGCGCTTCTACAAAGACCCAATGCTTGTCGAGCTGTTGCCAAAATTCTTCTAATGCTGCTTCACACTCGGGAGTTAAACCATGTTGCCACACGTACTCTTTGAGCGAGAGAGAAACCTTTCCGTCGAAGTCTGTGATAAGATCCACTTCCAGCACAGGCCCCAAATCTGAATCGACCATTTCATAGGCATGAGCCACGAAGTCCCAAGCAGGAGGCCCCACTCGCCGGGACAAGACCCGCGAAAAATGCAATTCTCCCTCATTCTCATGATAATACCACTTTGGACGCAAGAATCGCGCCACCGAATTGGCCCTCTTCCATCGATCACATTTATGCCAGTCCTCGGTCATCAACTTGAGACACCGGTCGCTTTTCTCGGGGTGGAGATAAACCTCACGATGATTCCCATGGGCAAAAGGACGTTGGTCACTTAAAATGATCACTTTTTCAATATCCATAAACACTCCGAAATGGCAAGATAAGCCCCACTGCAAAATTTCTCTTTTTTGTAACAGATCATTTGTCGGCCTGCTATACATACTAGCAAAGTCATGTCTTCAAAAACGAAACTCCTTTCTACCATCGCACTCCTCGTTTTCGCGCTGGCTGTCGCGGTCTTTTTTATTTTTCGTAATGACAATCCTACGAAAACCGTCCTCACCGCAGAGCAGCTCTCCCGCTTTGAGGAAGGCATGTTTTATCGGACAATAGTAACCTCAACAGTTCAGGGACAAGTCGAAGATAGAGATTGGGGTCTCGGAAAGAAAATCACTCTCATTCACGAAGGCGAGACCGATTTTGTTCGCGAAGTAAAATCCGTTACCCAGGATCATACCGAAGTAGTGGTCGGCTTAGAAATTCTCACAGCCCGCGATCTTGAAGTAACACTGGCTCTTGATGACGTGAATCTGCATCTCCCACCGGCCGTCGGAATTCTAGGAAGAGGAGCACGCAAAATCTTACTTCCCGGCCCGGAAGGTATCGCAATCGACATCGCCACTGATCGCGCCGCGGAATGGTTAAGAAGCGACGTCAATCGCCAAAAAGTTCTCTCGCGGATTAATTTCGCCGTTAAAGGCATGACCGGACAGGGTCTCGAAGAACACCTTCTCGAAGCTAAGCTCCAACCCCTTGAAGCCTATGAAGGTCTTACAGCTGAATACACCTATGAAGCCGGTGAAGGACTCGTTGATTTTCAAACTAAGGCCACCCTTTCTAAGGAGAAAGAAGATCGGGTCAAAAACTTTTCAGTCTACAGCGAAGCTTACCTTCTTCCTGATACTGATCCCAATGGTCCCGATGAATGGGATGTTGATGTCAAGACCATCGCCCACCTACTGGCGCCCAGTAACGACCTTGATGTCAGCGGCACCCTGACCTTGAAGCGCGACTCGACCTACGGCGATGAAACACGTCTAAAAATTGTAAAAGGTAAGGTTGTCTTTTCTGGCTCCACCGACAAAAACCAAGTCCTCGGAACTTGGGCCGCGCGCGGCTCCCTTTATTACAACCTGAAGACTCATAGCATTGTCGAAGGCAACCTGACCGGAGAAGTCTCGCTCGAAAGAAAGAGTACTGACCACGTTCTCTTCGAGAAAACTTTTAAAACTAAACCCAGCTACCGCGTCATTATAAAAGGTTACGCTACTAAGGACCCTAACCAAGCCCGCAAAGAAATTACTGGCGAGAAAACAGAGCGATGATTAAGGGCGCAATTGGTTTGCAAATTGAGGGACTCACGATTCGTCAGAAGGACCTTACCATTCTTGACCACCTTTCACTCCACTTCGAGGCTGGTTCGCTGACCGGGCTCATCGGACCAAGTGGAGCAGGAAAAACAACCTTACTTCGAACTCTTGGACTGCGCCCCCCCAGCAAAAAGAATAAAGATCTCGGAATCGTTTCCATCATTGCGGGAACCGAGGCGACCCGGATTTCTGGAGCCAATCACCAGTCTCTTCTTGAAATCCTATCCTATGTTCCTCAGCAAGATCTTTTCCCGGATTACGCCAAAGTCGGTGAGGTCCTTGAAGAAGCACTCATCTTCTCCGGTTACGATGCCAGTCCTCTTTCAATTCTAGGGTCTGTAAACCTTTCCAAGGATTTTCTTGGAAAGGCTGTTTCACAACTTTCCGGCGGAGAAAGGCGCCGTCTCTCCCTAGCCCGGGCCCTTTGCTCCGGGCCTCGCATTCTCCTACTTGATGAGCCCACAAGTGGCCTCGACCTACCGGTAGCCCACGAAGTGATGCAGCTTTTACGGGAGCTTTGTGATCGCCACAACCTAACCATCGTGGTCACCAGCCATCTGCCCGGAACACTCGCAGTTTGCGATCGTGTCCTCGTAATGGAGAAAGGGGGAAAGCTGAGAGCGGATTACCGAGATATTCCAACCTTGCTTACCACCACTGCTGAAGCGGATCTATTTGAAAAAAGCACCTCAATTACACCAATCAAATCTTTTGACTATATCGACTCTACTGACTCCAGTCGTGATTGGTGGAACCTCCACCACTTCGGAGTGATATTCCGACGCTCCGCCCGCCAATCTTTCCGTGACTACGGAGCCGCGGGCGTCACCATCATCCTACCCATTTTTCTGGCCGGGCTAATCGTATTTGCGCAATCACTTCACGGAAACAACAGCCCACGCTTCATTAACTTCTTCCTTTCGATCGCAGCTCTATGGATTGGAATGTCGCTCACAATCCGGGAAATAATTTCAACCCGCGCGCTTTACGCGATTGATGAACTCAGCGGACTCGGGAAATTCTCTTTTTTCCATGCTAAATCCGCCTTTGCTACCTTAATCGTAATTTTTAGCACTCTCCTTCTTTGCATCTCAACTTGGTTCTTTGTGTCCCTTTTTAACATCGACCCAAACGCAGTGGAATCTTCGGACTGGTTCGATGCTCGTGACTTCATTTCGCACTTTTTTATACTAGGTATCGTCTGCTTCTCAGGAACTATGATCGGTCTATTGCTTTCGACCCTAGCCCGCTCCGAGCGGGGCGCGGTTGCCATGATGCCTATCGTTCTCCTTCCCCATGTTCTTCTCAGTAAATACGCCACCGGCTTTGCGGGAGAAGCGAACGACGCGCGCCTTACCCATCCATTCCACAGTCTTGATTTGAATAAGATCGACTACTCCAGCTTCACCTTAATCGAACAAGGAAATTTTTGGGCTAGTCTCTTCGCATCCACTCGACACGCCACCTCAGTTTTTGATCAACTCGGTTCCGCTCGATTTTCCTTCAGCCAGATTTTTGGACTGGATTTTTGGGCTTTAATCATTCTCGTCACTAGTCAGGCGCTTCTGACTCTCATCATCTTCTGCTATTCCGCAAACTCTGCCATCCGACGAATCAAATGAGCAAACTCGACCCCATCGATAATGGAGTCCGGCGCTTCCGACCGGGAGTAATGATGGCACTCTGCGTCTTCTTTTTAATCGGCAGCGCTGCTCTAGTCTTTCAAAAGGTTCAAAACAAGCAGAGTGATTCCAATCTACCCCTCCCAACTAGCAAAATCAGCAAAGAGATTGAGAGGGTCCGGGGTAACCAGGGTCCACCGCCCATCCGACCATCTATCCATCCACTCAAGGGAAAACACCGATTCTTTCTCGCTGATGGCTGTCTCTACCGCTATCAGGAACTCAGCTTTACCCGTAATTTTAGTAATCAACACAATCATCCCGGCGCGGTCATTCGCGAAGGTGATCCTTGCCTCTGGAAGCTCGTAGGAATCTCCGGAAAAGAAGATGTTTATCAGATCTTTTGCGCCGACCCTAATTTTCCTGATCTTCACGAACACAACCTCACTTACACTCGTTTTCAGGAAGACGGTGTCCCCCAAAATGACCATAGTCCCTTTATTACTCTCCGTAAAGACGACTACTGCGAATGGCAGATCCGCAAAGCGGGACCCAAGGACCAATACGAAGTATATTGCCTCAGCGGAAACAGCCCATTTAAAGACGCCAGTCTTGCTTGGACCGACAAGCAAGAGGATCTCTCTTCAGATTTACTCTCCGCCACCCTCGGAGAAAACGGCAATCCTTCTTGGTGGATCCTCCCAAAAGGTGAAAGCCCAAAAATCCCGCGCCGATCTTCTCACATGATTGTCATGAATCGAGGTCGGATTATGCATCAAGACGAATCATTGGAAGACTTTGAAAAACATGGCCCTGAAATCTTCCGTGTTCAAATCAAAACAGCCGACGATAAGTTTGTGAGAGCGGCGAAACCGCTTGATTATGTCCAGCTTGTAAAGGCGATTCGTAATTCTGATCCTATCGTCAACCACCCTGATTTTCCAGCACTCATTGAGATGAATCCTTTAGCTCTTCTCGAGGGAGAGATTTCACTGAAACGTAAAGATCCAATGTTCCCCTTTATCGTTCCGCTCAAAGTGGCGCTCTACCCACATCTCATCCAAGAAATTAAGATGGAAAATACAAAATTTTGGAAAAACGATTGGGAAATCCTTGAGGACTTTCAAAGCCACCTCGACGAATCTGATATTGCCGACGGTCGCGTCTATCAAGGCACTAGGTTCACCTACATATTTATTTCATGGGATCCATGAAGCCCCTTGCGAGAAAAGCGTAGAAGAGGACCTAAACAAACCAAGATAAGCAGATTAGCGAGATGGAACCTAAATTGACCAAATATTGGTTCGCGATCTACGTGCTCGCGGCCCTATTGACACTTGGCGGTTTTTTGAATCTTGGCATCTATTTTGGACCATTGTTAGAGGCATGGTTATTGGCAAAACTTGTTCCAGAAGTTTGGCACCCGGCAGTCGATGACCTCATTCATCGGCTTTTCTTTGAAGAATTTCGGGCATTCCTTGTCACGACCGGTTTTGGGCTAGGAATCATCATTGTTGGAATGGCTCTCTTTCCCCTGAAAGAAAAACTCTCGACGATTTATGAAGGAGAACGGTTTCCCGAACTCGAAAAACAACGCCCCCACCCCCTCTGGCGTCAGGGTTTGGAGGAGGTAAAGCTAGCTTTTCTCTATCTTCTACTACAAGGAATGAGCTTCTTTCTAGCCGTCCAAGGCTATCCTTTTTTAGCGGCACTTGGTGGGTCTCTCTCAATCGTCTACCTAGTGACCGCGATGGCCTTGGACCATTGTTCACCATTTTTTCAGCGCCGTAATCAAAAGATCCATGGCATTATCTGGATCCTTCTGCGGCACGCCCCCCTACGCACTACTTTACTTGGTCTTATCTGCATCGGTCCCGTCATTATTCTCGAGCGTCACCTTTCAGCGTCACTCGAACCAACAGTCGCGATCGCTATTCTCGTCTTAAGCGAAGTTCTTGGGATGGCCTGCGCAACCCTTCTTGGGTGTCATCTCGGTTCGGCTCTCTTGAAAAAAGAAACTATCCTTCCCAGCCAACATCCTCCGAAATTGTGGACCTTTTCCTACCGGGTTACGATTTTTATTCTCACCATTTGGCTTGGAGTATTTTTTAGCTGGTGGGGAAACGGCGTGTACACTCATTACCAAATCATGAGATGCCAATACCAACCTCTCTGGAAAAGGACCGAATTCAAGATTCGAGGAACCAAAGCTCTGGTAACCCTTCCACTACGAATTCAAAATAAATCGTCCAAACCCCTCGACGTTGGCAAACTCCAAATTGAGATGGACGGCGAAGGCATCCTCGACGGAGAGGTCATCCTCGACGGATCAACCATCCAGACTGGTGAGACCTCTATTATCTTGTTGAATTTTGAAGCTCAGCTCACTGAGGAAGCGCTTTCAGATCTTCCTCGCTTTCTCGAAGCGGAATATTCTGCACATTTGAACTTTGAGCCACCTCTCTCTACGCCTATCGCTCTGAAACTTTTTCCGTAAAACGAACTAGCTTATTGGAACTAGACCCACTCATTTAGGGCATTGAGCGCGAATCTACCAGAACCATCAGCGATCAGCCAAAAATGTGCAAGGATCAGGAGGCGAACTTCATAGAAAGGGCCTCATAACACCACCCAAGCAAATTTAGACCGTCTAAATCATGAAGATTAGCCATCCAAAAGGACCAGACCGTTGAACTGATTTGGCCATTCATAAAAAATTTTCTTTTTCCACAAGAAATCCAATTTTAGCGTTTCAGCATGTCCAGCGGAATTAGCATCGTTTGCGAGCCCGAAATTGAAGACCTTGAAGGTTATTTTGAGGAATTGGCAGCAGTTTATGAACAACTGGCTGGCCTTCTGAAAGAGGAGGGAGTCGACATCCTCCCCTACCTTTTTTGTCCAGACAGCGATCTTTCCGAAGAAGAAGCTGACGCTGCGGGGTATAGCAACGAAGACAAAGCGGTCATGAAAGTCATTGTGACCGAAGATTTCCATGACGCCGACGAAGTTTACGATGACATTAATACGGCGGCAGATCTAATCCGCGCGATGGATGATGAGATTTTTGAGAATGGTAAAGAGGCTCTTCTCCAAGATCTCGAAAGCCTCGCCGAAACACTCGAGATTCCTGTCGAAGAGAAAGTCACCGTGCAACTTCTCCGAGCGTAAGTGGAGCAAACAAACAGATTCCAAAATAAAAAAACCGGACAATCTCAAAACTGTCCGGCTTTCTTTTGAGAAATTAGGTCGTTCGCCTAAAAACGAAAACCAATCGAAAGATCATAAGCAGTAGTATCTTCGACCACAAACTGGTCAGTCAGGAGCGCAAAGTCTTCTCTCCAAAGATGCCTGATACCAACCTGCGCAAAGAAACTCTTCCCAAGCTTAGCTCGGAATCCCGCAAACGCCTGTCCTACAAAATTTCTATCGGAGTCAACCGAGAAATCAAAAGCATCATCTAAGCTAACGCGTTCAATACCGCCTCCAACTCCAGCGTAAAAAGAAATAGAACTACTTAATTTAGCTTCTAATTCGTAATTCAGTGTGAAGTTCGTAAAACTAATTTCTCCATTCTCGTAATACGGGACTCCTGCAAGATCTAGAAATTCGAGTTCGGCATCATCTGAATGGCCTAGAAATTCGAGGGATAGCGTATGAGAAACGGCATCGTCCTCGTAAACAGTTCCTCTAAGTTGCAGAAATCCATAACCTTTATCAGGGTCTTCCATAAATCCCCCACCAAGCATGATCCCTCCATTTATTCCAGCGAACTGAGCTTCGGAAACGGCAGTAAGCCCAACGATTCCCACGATTGTCATTAATGTTTTTTTCATAATTTATTAAGAGTTTCTTTAGTCTTTCGTCTCATACGAGGATGCCCGAACTGATGTTGGTTGTGACGATCTATCATTGTGTCCCCAATCATTCTGGTCATCATCCCAAAATTCTTGATCAACTCCCACCCCCACTCCAATCACTGGAGCGGCACCCATCAAATTTGAATTTAAAGTAACATGTTTTGGGACCAACTCCTTATAACGGTCACGATAAGACTCTGAGGCATCCTTGACTGTATGGATCGTGAATCCATTTTGGCTTTTGAAATTCGGAATTAAGGCGCCATTTTCAGCATAGATTTTTGTCTGATTGACTCCTCTCTTAAAACCAACAAGTGCTCCTCCAGCCTCAACAAAATAGCGGCTCCTCGAGCTATAAAAAACCTCCAGAGTGCTCCCCTTGGTGATCAAAATATCACTTCCCTTCACGGTCTTACGGACCGTCTTCCCTGAAGGGACCGTCAAATCTGCGCTTACAGTCCGAGAGCCAGAACAACTCGCAAAAAGCAAAACAGCTCCAGCAAGGAGGACAAGACGCGGAACGGACACGCTAATTAAAACGAGAAAACCTGAATTTTTATTCATGCGATATATCAAATTACGATTTTTCCATAGTCTAATTTGAAGACAAGCTTTTTTCATGGTATCTATCAATTTAAAATCCCCCATGCTGAGATTTATAAGCAAGATTGAATTGCCGACGGATCAGTATAGTCATCAAATCGCAAATCAGTTTCAATCCTCGGTCCAATTCCAATTAACTTCCAGTTGAGATTGCGACTCGCCGCGATATCCCATAATGCATCCCCAAAGTAGATCACTTCCGAGAAACGTGCTTGATGAAAGCGTGCAGCCCGATCAAGCGCCTGAAGCATAATATGCTCTTGAACAACAGCATCCGAGGAGCTCGCAAGAGGAATGTCGGCGATTTCAAAACCCGCTGTCTCTAATTTATAACGCGCGGACGCTTCGTGGGCCCCAGTAGCAAGAGCAACCGCATAATCCGGCGACTCAACGAGAGCGCTGAAAAAATCAATCGCTCCCGGGATCGCTTGAAACATCGATTTTGGCTGTTCTCGGAGACCATTTACAAGGTGTGCGTGAAACGCTTTGGTGAGCGCCCCACTCATCGGTCGATCGCAGTAGCGCTGGGAAATTTCCTGAGCTATTCCGCTATCGGTCACAAATTGATATTGTGACCAGTCGGTCTCAAAGCGTTCCACCCCTAAAACCTCGCGGACGGACTGAATAAAGCATTCGGAATCAATCGCGTTTGTTTGCGTAAGAGTTCCTTCAATATCAAAGATTACAACTTTCATTAGTCGTAATCGGAACTCGTCATATCTTCAGCAGAGCCGCCAACAAGTCTCTTACCTTTGTAGATCATCGAGAATTTCCCGCCAGTTTCTTCCGCAATCATCAAAAGTTGGCCTGCGGGAGTTCCTGGAAGCTCAAAGGCAATGGTATCAATTGGAACCCCCTCTGGATTAAATTCCTCCATCTTTTCCAGAACGTAATCCGCATCAGTCGGTTCTCCGTCAGAGAGAAGGTAAACGATATTCGGTTGCGGGCTCATGGAGAATGCCATTTTAAGAGGGGGATACCAGTTGGTTCCACCTTTAGCCGGCATTTTTTGGATCGCCTCAACTACAACGCTCTTGAGGCGCTCGGAGGCAGGATACCAATTTACCTCCGGCACTGTCCCATTTCCCCGAAATCCTTTCATGTAATGATTAGGACCTTCTGTATCGATGGTCCAACCTGTGGTTGAGAAAAAAATCACAGACACATTCATGCTAGCCGGAAGAGAATTGATCGATCGGACGAGCTCTTTTTTTAGAGCCTGAATTCGAGTTCCGCCACCCCCTTCGGTATCCGACGCCATCGAGCCTGAGAAATCGACGATGAAAACCACATTCCTTCCTTTTCTCCGGCTACCAAAAAAGGTGGCACCACCACCGCCATCGCCATCGCCTTCTCCAGTTCCAAATCCAGGCCCAAAATCTTCCTCCATCCCAAACAAACTATCGGGATTAGCCGTTACCGGAATAGGCACAGCCACTGGTGATTGAGACTGAGACGCGATGACCTTAGCCATCGAAGAACTTGCTCCTGGCGGCTTGGGCTGGGCATTATTAGTCAATTCCTTCATCCTAATCGGAGGTTCTTCCTCCGGGGTGGCCGCCTGATAGGTTACGATCTGGGGAATGTTCTTGGTAGTCGGAATCAGCGCGATGAGGGCGAGGATAGCGATCAAAACACCAAATCCGAGAAGCGCGGTCACTGCCGACTGGACAGTTTCGCGACGACGCTGGCGATCCACAGCTATTTTGACAGCATGGCGATTTGCCGCGATTTGCGCGGTATCAGTTTCAGTCACATAAATGTCACTCATCGTCAGTGACTCAAGTTACTGGAGGTCGAGCCCACTGGCGAGGAGATTTAATAATCTCAAACCTACCTTTCGATAAAAAATGCCCTGCTGGTAACATCCAGCAGAGCGTCCAAGATTAAATCCCTAACTCAAATTTACTTCATGTTAAAGTGAATCGAGCTCCGAGATTCACCATTTTCAATCCGGGTGTGGGCCGTCATATCTTCGAATTGGGCAAAGGCTGCAAGGAGCTTCTCAACCAATGGGAGGTTTTCATTAAAGTCATCGCGCATGTATTCGTTTTCAAATATCTCCTCAGAGTTTTCTTTGAGTAACTTGACCCAGTACCCGGCCATCTCACGTGCGGCTGAGAAATTTATGCGCGTATAACTTCC
>JAKMGP010000144.1 GCA_022424905.1 Akkermansiaceae bacterium
CCCGTGTTTCCCCGAAGCAAGTCAAAGTAAATTCGAGCCCCTTTTTCACCCTCAAAATTTAACGCCCAGCGAGACTTACGATTTGCTTCTAGTTCTCCAATTTCCATGACCGGATCCATCGAACTGAGACGAAAATCTCCGATTTCCGCTAATTTACGCAGCCCCTCAAGCTGGGATTCATCAAGAGCCTTGCGGCCAATGAGCATGCTAGCTTTTACCAAATCAGATTCCTCGAGAGATTTTCCGATTTTCTCGAGAAGAACCTCAGGTTTAAGCTCGGCTGCACCCATTCCGGCATCAACCAGAATTTGCTCTGGCGTCGGTGGCGCCACGGTATCAACAGGCTCGGGCTCGGGCTCGGGTTCTGTATCGAAGGGGTCAAATGGTTTCGGCTCCACTTCCTTGACAACCGGTTTTACCTCCGGACTTTCAGGCAAAGCAGGTTTGATGGCAGCCGGCTCCTCCGAACTACTCGACTGGAAAAGATAAGATCCAATTCCTATGAGAACGGCAGCCAAAAAAGCCAAAAAGACAAACAAACCAAAATTTGAACGAGGTTCATAGGAGTCGTAGGTGCTCATTGCAAAATTGGGTGGTTAATCAGTCGGCTCTTTAATTCTTGGAATCCTAGGAAAGGTAACGTTACGCCATGGCTGGTTATTACGACGAATTCTCAGGTTAGTCTCGGTCACCGCAGCTCCCGACACCAGATTGAAATAAAACTGCTGACTATCACTAATTCGCTGACCATTAAATTCGAGGATATAGTCGTTGGCTCTAACCCCCTTTTGATCTGCAAGGCTGCCAGAAGCAACCTGTTGGACCAAAACACCCCCCTGATGTTGATAGGCCGAGGGAAGGTCCCTGACCGCAATTCCAATGGCATTTAAAATTGCCCGATCCGACGCCAGACGGGCATTCTCGGCTATCTGTTGCCCTTGCTCGAATGGGTTAGCCTCCCCGACGATTGCGTTCAAATTGATCACCTTATCCTTTCGCCAAACACTGATCTCAGTGTCGGCGCCCACTTTCGAACGTCGGATTCGATTGAGTAATCCACGAGCGTTGGTCACCCCTTCTCCTTGAAAAGCTAGAATGATGTCATAAGGCTCCAAACCAGCTTTTGAAGCCGGAGAATTTGGAGTTACGCCGGACACGAAGACCCCTTGGCCAGAGTAATTGAGATCGCTCGCAACGTGTTGTTTTAAATCGCGAGTCGCCAAACCAAGATAGCCGTGAATGGGGCGACCTTTATCGAGAATATACTCCAAAGTCCGCATAACATCATTAGCAGGGATGGAAAACCCGATCCCCTGAAAGCCAGGATTTTCCTGATCCTCTGTGTAAATCGAAACATTGATCGCGATAACCTCACCGAGATGATTGAGCAGCGGCCCCCCTGAATTACCAGGATTGATGGCCGCATCTGTTTGAAAAAGATCGCGCTGATTATCCGATAGGGAACGATCCCTCGCCGAGATACGCCCGACTGTTACAGATTCTCCCAACCCGAAGGGGTTTCCAACCGCAATGGCAAGCTGGCCGACGCGGACAGCATCGGAATTACCAAATTTCAACGCATAGAATTTTTCATCAGGGTCGCCGCTCTTGATTCTTAGCACCGCGATATCTAGGAGCTTGTCCGAATTGATTAAGGTGGCTGGGAGTGACCTCCCGTCGTGCAGGGTCACCCTGATTTTTCGGTGGCCCTCAATAACATGGTGATTGGTAATCACATGCCCCTCTTCCGATACAATTACACCGGACCCGAGACCCGGCGTGACGCGGTCGCGCTCGTAGATCCGCCCACGATAGCGGTCAATGACACGCTCACGCTTCAGAATTTCAGTATCGATACTCACCACCGCAGGTGTCACTCGGTCGACGAGTTCCACCATCTCGTCATTGGCCCGGATTAGCCCCGGTACAAGGCTAGGATCAATGGCGGACTTAGACTGTAAGGTGGCATATTCAGGAGCAAACTGCTGATCGGACTCCTTGCTACCAAACCCAAAAATGGGCTGCCCATCGCGCCAAGCGCGGAAAACGTGAACCGAAACAAACGCAGCCACAAAAACGAGGCTGAGAACAAGAAGTCTTTTAATAGCGTCACTCATTATCGGAACCCGGTTAGTCTAACGGTAGTTGATGGATTGTCATGCTTCATCGCAGAGCAAAAAAGATTTTACCCTATAATAAACGATGGTGATCAACTGGATTTTCTTCAATTTATCTGCTATTGGAGCTTTAAATCAGCTATTAAGGAGTTGTGAACATTCGAACCCTCCAAACAACCGAGTGGGATCAATTGGCTCATCTCATTTTTAATTCCACGAACACCTGGTATCAAAAAAACCTAAACCGGCAGTGTTTCGGCGGTAGCGATCCCTTAACCTGCCGAATCTTCCCAGAAGTCTACGAAACTCTAGATCCTGGGTGCTGTCTCGTCGCAGAAATCGATGGGGTGCTTGCAGGTTCTTGCTTTTACCACCCTCGAGAAACCCATTTCTCGGTTGGAATCATGAATGCCAATCCGGCCTTTGCCGGACGGGGAGTTGCACGGACCCTCTTGCAAGAAATCATCAAACGGGCTGGCAAAAAGCCCATCCGCCTCGTTTCGAGCGCTTTAAATCTCGATTCCTACTCGCTCTACACACGAGCAAAATTCCGGCCTCTCGCAATCTATCAAGACATGATTGTTCCGGCTGAGACCGTTCTACCTCCTGTCCCCTCACACGTCCGAGCCGCAAAGCTTGCGGACCTTCCCGCCATCCTCGCTCTCGAAGACCAAGTGAGCGAAATCTCCCGGGAAAAGGACTGGCAGTATTTCCTCAGTGACAATTCATCAACCTGGCGGGGATTTGTTTTTGAATCTGATGGGGAACTCACGGGCTTCTTATTCTCGATAAATCACCCCGGCAGCCGAATGCTTGGGCCAGGAGTTATGCGAGATCAAAAAACCGCTTTTGCGCTCATCATCGCCCAGCTTTCTACTTTTGGCACCGAAACCCCGCTTTTCCTTGTTCCAGCAAGCGAAACAGAATTGATTCAGAATCTCTACAAACTTGGAGCCCGAAATTGCGAAATCCACCTCAGCCAAGTCCTCGGTGAAGCGAAGGCCCCACGCGGGATTACGATGCCGACGTTCATGCCCGAGACTGCCTAATTGGATGCTTCCAAGAAACCTTGATCACTTATTTCTTCAACCCCTCTTTGCAATAAGGTGGATAGTCGAATTGGTCGCCATTCAAACGCGGGTCATTATGCTCCCTTAGCTCGGCCATGAGCTGAGCACGCAACTTGGCTTTCACCGCCTTGTATTTTGTATCACTTGCCAAATTCTTGACCTGATGAGGATCGCTTTTCAGTGTATAAAGCTCCTCCCCCGGGCGGGCGCCGAAGCCAAGATTCCAATGATATTTGAACTCGGGCTTATTCCGGTTCAAAATCATCCAAGCTTTAGTCGGGCCAGCATCCACGTCGGCATAAGTCAGGCGGGTTTTTCCCGCAAGCTCGTTGAAAGTCATCGGGCCCTTTTCGAGCGCCAGCAAATCACCCATCGGAGCACGATCAGGAGTGAAATTGATAATGTAGAGATGGTCCGCCGTCCGGATCGAGCGTATCGAATAAGGAAGCTGACAGTCACGCGCAGTCTCAACATGAACCTCTCGCCCAATTAAGGCCCAAGAACGGAGACCGGAATGATCGCCGGAACCCAACGCTGGGAGGAGATTTTCGCCGTGCATCGTGTCCGCCTTCTCTAGCCCAGCGGCCGCCAAGAAGGTCGGAGCGAGATCAATCAACGAAATTGGCTTCTTCAAAATCTGGGCGGGTTGGATGTGACCAGGCCAACGCGCCGCAAAAAGAACCCGTGCTCCAAAGTCATAACAATTTGTTTTCCCGCGCGGAAAACCAGGCGCGCCATGATCGCCCGAAATCACAATTAAGGTATTATCGTATTCCCCGGTCGCTTTGAGTTCCTCAAGGAGAATTCGGCAGCATTCATCAAATGCCATCGCCTCGCCAAGGTAGTCAGCTAGATCCTCACGCACCACGGGAACATCAGGAAGGAATGGAGGCATTTTACCCTTCAATTTCTCAGGATTGAGACCCCAAAGATTTTCACCCGAGCCCCTCGTCCAAGACCGATGTGGATTTGTCGGATGAAAATGATACATGAAAGGCTGCTGCCTATCTCGCTTCTCAAGGAAGCTTCGGAAATTAGCCCGGCACTCTTCATAAAGATCTTCCTTTCGTTTTGGAATCTCGCCGCCCTTGCTGACATATTGCGAAAATCCATTCACCTTGCGCCCCGCCTTGTTGAACTGCGGGCCAAATTTTTTCCCCCTCACATGGTCCTTATGAGTCACCCCGATATGATACCCGCTCTTTTCAAGGATTTTTGCGTAACCCGAAATCTCAGCCCAAGGATCCGAAGCCTCTGGCCCGTGCCAACGATAATGCAGCTGAGAACAGGAACCATTAGTAAAAAAATGACGGCCTGAAATTAAAGACGCCCGGCACGGCGAGCAAGAAGGGGCCGAGACAAAAGCGTTAGTGGCTAGAACTCCTTCGCTGGCAATCCGGTCGAAAGTGGGCGTCGAAATGATATCGTTCGCCGAAGGCTGGTTCTTGGACGCATAAGCTGAAGCATACCGTCCGAGATCATCCGCAAATAACATGAGAATGTTCGGCTTCTTATCGGCTCGGGCCAGCAAAGGGAGCAAGAAGAGGAGGGAGAGCGCAAAGTGTTTCATAAATTCAGTCAAAAGGTTTCCTAGAGCTGGTGCAATACCTTGAAGCATGACAACGTAACGACACAAAGCCAACTATTATCCCATGTCTCTGAAATCCATCATCCCTCCTTCCCGCTCCCTTAAATTCCTTAAGCTCTTTGCTCCTCTTTTCATCCTCATCTCATCTGCCTGGCTCGCCTTTGGTGATAAAAAGCAAAACGCTCGTCCCGAAAAAGTCGGCTGGATTGAGCCCGTGCAAAAGAAAATCGAAGGCTGGACCGTGCACGTTGATCCCGCCCTCCTTGAGAAGGGAGAACATGCTGAAAAAGGGCGTAAAGCCCTCAAAATGCTCGCCAACCACCTTCAGCGAATCTGCATTCTCCTCCCCGAAGAGCAACTCACCAAAATGCAGCAAATGGAAATCTGGCTCGAAAACAAACACCCCGAGCTCACCGCAATGCAATATCACCCCGGTGCTGGTTGGCTTAAGGATCGGGGCTATGACCCTCGTCTTGCCAAAAAAGTTCATATCACGAATGCCTCCGCACTTTTCTCCCGCGATCAAATGCTCAAGCACCCCGCTGTTATCCTGCACGAACTAGCTCATGCCTACCACGATCAAGTACTCGGGTTCGGCGAGGAAACAATCATCGCATCTTATGATGCTGCCATGAAAAAAGGCATTCTTGAAAGAGTCAAACTTTTCACTGGTCGCACCGTCCGTCACTACGGCGCAACCAACCACAAGGAATACTTCGCTGAGGCCACCGAAGCCTACCTCTACCGCAACGACTTCTACCCATTCGTTGCAGCAGAACTTAAAGAGCACGACCCAAACGCCTTCGCCGTCATGAAAGAAATCTGGGGTCCAGCTGCAGTGCAATAAAAATTTCACCTCTATCAGGCCGCAACTACCTCCTAAAACCTTCGTTCATTTTCCCCATCCTTAGCCCAATTTTCCTTTTACGGATTCTCATTATTCCATTCTAGTTAAACCGTTAAGGATAGCGTGAAAAAGAAGGATTATCAGGGAATACGAAAAAAACGATAGAATCTTCGATCAACCTGAATGGTATCGAAAAAGGTCGTCGTCTCGTTTTTAGAAAGGATAGAATTTCCTAGTGGTTCCCAACTTTGGAGATCACTACTAACCTCAACTTGGTATAAAAACCCCGGTTCCGTCGTTAGCGTGAAGGTTAGCATATCGCCATTCACGACATAAGTCGCGCTTGGCATAATTGCGGCGCGCCCATTCATCGCTCCGGGGCTTGGGGAAGCTAAGGCAAGGATCTCATTTCCCAAACGCCCCATTGTTTTGTCAGGTGACTGGCGATCGAAATCTACCCGATCAATTAAAGACCCGTCAGGGGCCGATAATAGAATACTCTCACCTCCCGCCCCAAGCTTGAACGCTCCATGTAGATCTGACCGCTTTAACGAATCGTTTTGGAAAATCTCGTCATCCGCCCAAACCAATAAGTAACCACCAGCGGGAATACGGAAACCTGATGGAATTCTATATTTGAAAGGCTCTTCAGGGTCGTCACTTAAAAACCAACCTGCCAAATCAGCACTAAAAATTCCCGGATTAAACAGCTCAATCCAATCATCAAAGTCACCATCCTCAGGATCAACCAAAGCATCCTCATTCACGGCCATCCATTCATTGATCACGAGACTAGGCCAGCTTCCCACTCCGGTGTAAGTGATCGTTCTAACCACACTTTCAATTTCCTCCCCGGCCAATCCCAAAGCACGAATCAAGAGCACGTTCTCACCAGGCTGCAGCAAAAAGGTTGCACTCCAATCCGAAGCTGAACTCCATTCAAGATCCAGCGGCCTCCCATTCACCGCGATACCCGCCACTGCGACTGGAGCTGAGCCCGAGAGGATCACTGCTTGCTCATCAGATGAAGTCCCATCAAGTGGCAATGTCACCGTGAAATTTTTGTTTACTGCCTTGAGCTGTGGCTGAATAAAATTCGCCCGTTGCTCAATAAATTGTGGGATTGATCGCCCCGCACCACTCGGCACAAAAGGTGAAGTGAAGTTAAAACCGGCGGCATCATAAGCCGCCTTCTTCCGCTCTAACAAGGGAGTCACTCCCTCTGTTGAGTAAAATGATCCGAGAGATACCTCCATCGCTCGCCAATAAGCGCGAATGAACGAGGGAGTCTCATACATCCGCTTGAGATTCGTATCCACGCTCGATGGGAAAAGTGCCTGATTTGGCGGGTCTCTGGAATCCACTCCTAGGCCCACATCCATGTCCCACACAAACTGAACCCAACCCGAATCACGGGGCTTATAAATATAGCTATTCTTGTAATTGGTATTTCCAAAGGAATCCCAAAACGAACCAAGGTCGATCATAGCCCAAGTTCGCATCCAGTTCTCCATATTAATAATTTCTAATAGTCGTTTTTCGTAGTTCGGCCCAGTATCGTTCGCTCGCTTCATTAGTTCGAGAATACTGGTATCATCTAATCGAGTCCGACTTCCGCGTGCCCTCGCTCCAGTTGTCCAACGATATCGCGCCGGGCGAATCATCCCGTCGGCTTCGAAGACATCGATAATATTCCGCACAAACGGCCGCGTCCTCGAACCAGAATTACTAGTTTCATTATCATTACTCGTCTTAAAAAGCTCACCATCATCACCCGGGAAATGCGAATTTGTTAGAACTCCATCCGGCTGCTCAGCATCATGATAAACTGGGCGACGCCGAATCCCATTCATGTAGAGATAAACATCACGCCGATGCAATGTCGGCAGCTTCAGTTGGTCAGCAAACCAATGCATGGTCTGCTCCCTTTGGTTAGTCGCATCGCGTACTGGATAGTCGAGGGTCAATTTGTCTGTGCCCAGAAACTCCTCATGATCAGGCAAAGTCACATCGTAAGACACTGATCCCTCGGTAGGGAAACTATGCGAATCCTTATTCCCTCCATAAAAAGCTCCAGCACCATAAATCACTCGCGACCCATTCGAAACAAAAGTGATCGGAAAAGGGTCGTTACTCCGAAATGGCTGACTATCCCATTCATTCAGCGACGCTCGAGTGATCCACATCCGGTAAGTTCCAAAGGCTTCTCCATTAGCTGATTCACCGATTCGAATCAGCCCCTCGCCACCCGGAGGAAACACCGACTCAATCATCCCGGAGTCGGTGGCGACAATTTGGAAAGCAATCAAAGTTCCCCTCTCTTGGCTTGGGATCTCAGCCGAATAGATTCCATCTCCTGCCGTCAAATCCGGCCCCGTCCCATCATCATTCATCGACACATTCATCGCCACCGAGGAAGGATCGATGCGATAACGCAGGTCCACAATTCCCAAGCCATCGGCATCAGCAACCTCGGCATAAACACTAATGTCGTCCCCCGCTTCCGGTAGCACTGGACGATGCATCACCTCATCGATTTGCGGGCCCGCATTGGCGACCGCTTGGCTATTCATCGCCCCCGGAGTTCCTAAGTTTTTAGGTAAATCAAGCCGGCCCTTCGCCTCAAGCCAGTTCCCCCAGAAACGAAGAAGATACTCAGGGTGCCCAGCAAGCCAGCGAACCTTTGCTCGCAAAGTGGCGCGGGAACCAGCCGAGAGAGTCTGTGTGAGTGGAGCACGGACCCGATTCGGCCCAGGGTCACCACGGCGAGTCGCAATCAAACGCAGTGAATTTCCTCCCGCAAATCCCTCGGTTCTCTCCAATCGCGAACGCCGCTGGTTACCCTGGAAAAACCATCCTGATGTTCCGCTCTCGAAGCCGCCATTCAAGAGAATATTTGAGCCACCCTCCGGAATTACCTCCACCTGATCCACCAAGGCTTCGCCCGCTCCCAGTAAAAACATCTGGATTTGATTCGCCGGAGCATTTCCATTTCCATGTGCCAGAGTTCCAGTAAATTCCACATTGGTCCATTCAGACTTTGCTGACTCATCACTATCGGCCCAATTCGAAGCACCGGAGGAATCGGCACCCGGGTCACGACGTTCCAGCGAAGACCCTCGACCATCAGAAAAGCGATGCCAGCGATCGGAATCGCGATAGGTCACTTCATCCTCGACCACCAAAAAACCCCCATCAGGCTTCGACAAGGCAACACGCTCGCCACCATCGGAAAGACTTCCACCATAGTCACCAAGAACCATGTTCCTATCAAGGTCAGGGTGATTCACGAAAGTTTGCCGACGGTCTTTCGCAATGACTAAAAAACCACCACCCTCGATTTGACTTCCACTTGGAAAGATAAAATCAACACCATCAGTAAAAGCCCAGCCACTCAAATCGATGACACCGAAACCTGGATTGTAGAGCTCGATCCACTCATCGGAATTATCATCGGTAGGCGGATGAAACATAATTTCATTAATCAACACCGAAGGCTCGGACCTTGATCGTAAAGGTCCATCACTTCGAGATCGAACTAAGGGGACACCAGTCTCCGCTGCCGGAAGAATCACCGCATCAAGGACCCGCTGGCCTAACGGGTCGGTCAGATAAACAGCATCGCCGGCGGCGCTCAAGGCGAAGCCCAACTGCGACTCCTCAAAGCGAACGACTTCTCCTCCCGGAATTAAGATCCCAGCCGGAATTTCAAACATCGCAAGCATGTCACGCGCATCACTCAGCAGACAGCCTGAGATATCAACCGAGGTTGGAGCAGCATTCCGAAGTTCCACAAAGTCGACCTCCGGAGCCTCCGAATTACTCAAGATCGCCGTCACAAAAATTTGATCCAAATCATCGGATGGAACCGTATCACGGGCGCCTGGAGATCCTCCGATCGAATGACTTGCTTCCCAAGCACGCTCGTCACCTTCCCCATAAGTCGCCCGCGCCAAAACCAGCGAATGCCCTGTGCCATCAGCAGCAGCGGGCCAAGGAAAATCATCATCGTAATTCACCTCCTGCACAATCGCGCCGGAAGGTTTTCTCAACCGGATGCGACCACCATCATTCGGAAGGTTCCCCGACCATGGACCCAAAACTCCCGTGGCTCCAAGTTCACTCTCCACATCACCCGGCACCCTTGCCAAAACCAAAAATCCCAATCCTGGCACCAAAGTCTCATCTGGAAAAACATAATCTGCCTCGCCGCTCAACCTCCACCCCGAAATATCCTCCGCCCAAGGCTGCGAATTAAACAATTCGATAAACTCAAGTTCACGTCCATCAGGGTGTTGGGCGGGATGATAAAGAATTTCGGAAATTGTAATTCCACTACGTCTCGAGGACGGGCCCAGCGGTTCGTAAGTCAATTCCTCCCGCGTCGGGAACTCAGGAATATCGATAATGATACCAGCCGCATCTGATTCCACAAAACCGTTCGCGTTGGTCACCCTTACCGTGTAGTCACCATTCTGATCCCACCCAGCGGGATCCAGCGTCAAGGCCTCGGAAGTAGCTCCAGCAATAGCTTGCCCATTTAAAAACCATTGAAAGGAAATGGGCTCCGGCCCGCTAGCCTCAACTCCGATTACCAGCTCTTCTCCACCGTCCCAAACCGCCTGCGGTTGCGAAGTGATTTGCGGAAGCGCCTTGGGATCGATTCCACTAGATGCCAGAATAAAGCCATTGATCGCCGATTGTGAAAATCCGGCCGTATTCCTGAGTTGAAAAGTTCCCGTAGCCGTCGTTTTGATTTCAAAAACCATTGAAAATGATTCATTGTCGACCAAGGGATCTTGAAAATTCACCGAAGCTGTCGCTGGATCACCCGTGCCCTCCGTAACGGTCCAGACCTTGTTAGAGGCGTCCCTACTACCTGGATCCCAAGCGTAAAGAGTCAATTGGTAGATTTGGTTAGGAATCAAACCAGCAAAATCCAGCGTCAGAAATCCGGTCGGAGTAAAAGCTATGAGAAGATCCTCATAAAGGCGCTGATAACTATATCCCTGAGGACTACCATTCGAACTCCCTCGATTTGCAGGTACCCCTAACCCCGTGCTTGCTGAAACCTGTACTTTTGTTGTTCCGGATGTAAGTTCCGCATCCGTCTCGAAATCGGCAATCGAAGAAGCTCCAGAAAATGCCGATGGCCACCCATTAAAACCCGCCTGATCATCTTGATTGAACTCGATTGCAAGAATCTCCGTTTGCCCAATCGCCGAAGCCCACAGACCCCACAACCCCAGAAATACAAACAAGCCGCTCTTCATTTTAGCTCTAAATACCCGATCAAAATATCATTGAAAGCAACAAAAAAACCGCAATGGCACTAGGCCATTGCGGGGAAGAACGAATTTGGAATCAGCTTATTTAATTGGCTTGATCCAAATGTTACGAAACCGCACATCTTGCCCGTGCTCCTGTAACTTAAGAGGTTCATCACTTGAGCCATTTTTCACGCCGCCATTGGCATGTTTTACGGGCACATTATCATGAACCTTGATGCCGTTCCACCAGAGGGTGAGACGAGCGGGCTCTTTCATCTTTTCGCCTTCCCATTCGCCAGCCTTGAAAAGGAAATGGTAGGAATGCCATTCACCATTCGGACGCCAAGCATTGCCCTTGGGGACATGCTCCATGCAAACCGCGCCGATCCCGTGAGGTCCGATCTTCCAACCATATGGATCCGCGATATTTTTGCCCTTTGGTGATTCGATCTGCAGCTCGTGACGGTTCTGCATATAAACTCCGCTATTGGCATAGCCCCCGGCCTTTTCATCACCACGTGCGCCCATCATGACGAACTCCACGTGACCCTCGAAATCGTGATACTTTTTCTTGGTGACTAAGTCATGCGTTCCCCACCTCTTGCCACCATCGGTCATGAGCACCTTGCTGTCATCAGTGGGGCTCTTCACAATTTTCCAAGTAATGTCCATGTCGCTCTTGGGCCACATTTCCCAGTTTTTTTTGATCGATGCCATCGTGCCATCAAATGGCGTGTCCGCTCCACCCGGAGCCTTAACCCCAAGATCCTTAGACTTGTCGTAACCCGCCTGTTCTTCGGGCTTCTTGGCATTGGCGACTGCTCCGATCAGAGAGAAAGTGGCACAAAATGAGATCAATTGTTTTGTCTTCTTCAGTTTCATGATGGGATGTTCTACGCGCCTTAAGGGGCTCTCTTATCGAAAAGCACTTTCGATAGAGTTTAAAATTTATGAATGCTTCGGTCCTCTTGAATTCAAGATTGGCGACAACATGGTCATCGTGGCTGGAAAACAATGATCCCCCACAATTCAAATAAGCTTAGCTTTCACTGGAACGACAATCCGAGCAATCGCAAGAAAACGACCCCAATCCAACCTATCACCCTAGCCAAGAAAGGACTCGATCGCGCCCTTCTGATTCATGTGTGCCAAGCCGGTATCAATCGCACCATAGTGCTCGATTGAATTTCCGTAGGCATTCAAGATGGAAGTATACCAATTCCCCAGAGTCTTATGACCTTTCTTGCCATAGTGCGGCAAACGAATGTATTTTCCGGCGATATCAAGCTGGGAATTCTTGCCAGACATTACGATGAACGGCCACTCTGTTCCCTTACTGTGGTGTGTCTCACCATTGTCAGGGAAGTAAAGAAGCATCGTATTGTCGAACATTGTGCCCCCGTCTTCGGGGACCGATTTGAGGCGACTCACTAAACGGTCAATTAGGCTCATATGGTGGCGGCGAACCTTCTCGCGCACCTCGAGGGCCTCAAATTTCCCAACTGGCTTTCCATGGCCTACGTCGTGTAAGTTCACGCTTTCTTTCTCGATGTCGGTGACCCCAGTGTAAATCGTTCCCAACTCGTCCGCGGTCAGGGTAACGACATTGGTCATACCTGAGATCAAGGTTGAAAGAGCAATTTCAGCATGGCCGATTTGGCGGTCCACCGTGTTAAGATCGTCGGCAAAATATTTATCATCGAGGCGTGGCGCGTGCTTGCGAATGACATCGGACATCGCGTCCATTTTACGATTACGTTCCCGGATGCTCTCGATCGAGTCTGAGTAGTTCTTCACTTTCGCTTTCTCGAGACCACGAAGCTCCTCGGCCATCGCCCCCTCGCCCATCGCCGCAAACTCCAGCAGGCGTCGTTCAAGCTGATACTGAATCTTCGATTCTTTATCACCGGAAACAGATTTGAAGAGCTCCTCAATGGCAACTTTAGGTGATCCAAAAGCGTAGTTGGGCTGCTGTGGCCCACGTGCCGAAAAGCCTTTCTCAATTCCATTAACATTGCCGCGTGAATTTCCGCCACCACTCGGAAAACAGGCCAACTCAATATGCTCAAGCGAAGATGGAAAAAGCTTGGCGAGTTCAAAATCAACAGTGGCCCACTTGATAGAGCTGAGTCTTTCGTTCGCCTTGTAAACTCCGAGCGAAGACTGCCAAGTGTGGTGACCAGTGGTGCACATCTTACCCGAGAGTCCTTGAAGAATCGTCATCTCCCCCTTGTGCTCACTCAGCGCACCCATCCACTCCGGAAGCTCGTGATCATCCAACGAAACCTCAAAAGCTTCCTTACGTTTCTCCTTCTCAAGCTCTACTCCTTTAAGCGTTGAAGGAACGAGGGTGTTGGGCAACAACCCATTCCCTTTATGAATGAAGATAAATCTTCTGGGCGCCTTGCCTTTAGGGTTGGCCGCAAACAGGCCTGGAGTCATTGCCATCGAGCCAGCGCCCAATATGGATTGTTTTAGAAACTTTCTTCGGCTTTTCATTGGGATGATTGGGTTTCTTTTCGGTAAATGAACGAATCGGAAGTCAACAGCGAGACAATAACACTTTTAAAGCTGCCACCATTGTTGGCGTAAGCGATCTCGGCATCAATCAAAGTTTGTGAGTCGGAAAGCAGTTCATTTCTGCCCATGAAGTAGCGGAAAGCATGCCGGATGATCGATTGGCGGACCCGCCGTGATTTGGCGAGACGATCGATTAAGTCGTAAGCATCTTTTACTTCCCCATCGAGCTTAGAGTCCCCCGTCCCTTTAAGGACCCCGGAGATGTTCAGAGGCTTGGTCTTGTAAACGCTAGCTGAGGTTTTTCCATTTCCCACTTTCATCAAATTTTCAGGATGCTCCAGAGCCTCGGCAGTCCGAAAACGACCAAAATCATCAAACATTTCAAAGGTTAAGCCAAGAGGGTTCATGTGGACATGACATTTCCAACATTCCTGCGGTGAGGTGACCTCGTCAAGACGCTCGCGAAGAGTCCTGTGATGATCCTCGGGAATTTGTGCATCCACCGTGATAGGGACATCGGGAACGTAACCAGCAAGGAGCTTCTCACGGATCCACTTTCCTCTCCGGACCGGATCAGTTTCAGTATTTTGTGAATGAGCCAGAAGCCAGGCTGGATGAGTGAGAATCCCCTTACGATTTTGGATTTTGAATGGTTGTTTAACCTGAAAGTCCCAACCTTTTTGGCCGGTATCTCCCCCCCTCGATCCTGGGATGGGGGCAAGATTATAGATCTCGGAATACTGGTGACGAAATCCATGGGCCCAAGGTGGATTTGTGTAAGGCGTGCTACCTCGTCCGAAGGTGGACTCGAAATACCCCATAAGGCGAACGAGCGTGTTGTCATGGCGTCCCTTGCCTTTTTTCTGTTGGGGAACTTTCAACCCTAGATTTTGCTTGAGGAGCAGTTCGTGTTTCAAGCTCACCTGCTCAGGTTCTTCCTGCCAAGGCTCGCTTTTAAGGACATCATAAGCTTCGCGCCATCGATCAATAATCGCCGCAGTTTGCTCGTTCGGGCGAGTGTGGTAGACAAAATACTCATCCGTGGTGAGGAGTTGCTCGAAGACGTTTTGATCCTTTCTTAAGATATGATCAACAATCTTGTCGGCCTCATCAATGACATGGCCGGAGGTTCCCGCCGTGCCGCGGCCGGCATTCGAATAGAAGCCCCCACTTCGCTTGGTGTCCTTGAAGACCTTAGTCATGTTCGGATAACCAAAAAACTCGCGGAAGAAACGGTTGATCTTGGGGTGTGAAACCTTATGAGAATTGAGACCTTTCCCGCTGACTTCCGGAGCACCCGGCCCCGCAAAGGAACTTTCATCCTTGAGCATCCGATTAACCTCGCGGCGATAATCTTCTTTCGTATTGAGCCGGCCTTCCTCCGCAGCTTTAAGTAAATCCGCATCAGGATTCCGGTCGCTGAGAGCATAAGCAATCGCATAGCTAGCCTCACGAGGAGACAACTTCATCCGTCCTGCTCCATCCACTTCGCCCGCCCCAAACTCGTATCGGTACATGAACTCGGATTTTAGGAGAACACTCACCAGCATCTGACGTAGACCTTCGGTATTACCTGCGAGAAAAATGCTTTCTTTGAGAAGCTTGAGGTGTCTCTCCAACTCCGACTTGTTCGCATCGCGCTGCAAAACACACTGATATTGGGTGTGAATTGCGGCCCTCATTTCTGCTTCGGTTGGAGGAGATTTTTTAGTCACGATGAACTCAAAAGCTTCCGGAGTTTTGCGAGGGCTCCACCTGTCCTTCGGGTTCGGAAACTCATTTGACTTCACCTCCCCATTCTTGATCCGCGCCTCGCGAAGTTGCTTCACTGAGATCCAGTCGGCATTAGTGAGCATCATTAGAAGATGTCCACCATCAAGAGTGGTGGTGTCATAATAACGAACGCCGGAATGGTCGGGAAGAATGACCGGAATCGTGACCCCATAAAAAGAACGCTGGCGAGCCCCCCCTTCGAGACCAAAAACCGCATTGATACGCTCGATAAAGATCTGGGGACTGACCAACCATCGGCGGGCCTGAGTATACGGCTTTGCGACAATCTCCCCGCTAAAGAGCTTTTCGTGACTGACATGATTCCCGTAATTGGGATAGCGCAACTTCCCCTCAAGGGTAGACGCATTATGCTTTTTGAGCTCTGCCGCAACCCACGATAACATCTTTGATCGCTCCGCTTCAGTGGGTTGCTTCTTCTTTTTCTTGGGCGGCATTTGTCCAAGATAGAGTTGCTCTTGCACCCTATTGAGAACATCCAATCGAGATTCTAGGGGCATCTGACCGAGTTCATCGAGTTGCAAGCCCCCTTTTTGTTCCCACTCGTCGTGGCAGGAGTAGCAATAATTTTCCAAGAGCTC
>JAKMGP010000210.1 GCA_022424905.1 Akkermansiaceae bacterium
GGTTTCGATGAATTCGTGGGCTGGAAAAGTCAGACGATTGCTCATACCTACTACCCCGCTACTTACGTTCACAACGGGAAAGAAAAGGCGCTCAAAAAGGGGAAATACGTCCACGACATTATCATGAACCACGCCATGCAGTTCATTGAGTCGAACGCCAAAAGCAAAACCCCTTTCTTTTGCTACATCCCAACAGCCGTTCCCCACGCTGCCATGCATGCGCCCAAAGAACTCCATTCTAAGTGGCGCAAGAAATACCCGCAGTTTGATAAGGTTATTGGAAAATACCGGATCCACGGTGGCGACGGCACTGATACCGTTCCTGACGTGATTAATCCCATTGCGGGATTTGGAGCCATGATCGAGAACCTCGACAACCAAATTGGTGATATCCTAGCCCTCCTCGATTACTATCAAATTGCCGACAACACCCTCGTCATCTTCGCCTCCGATAACGGTGCCCACCGCGAAGGTGGACACGACCCTCGCTTCTGGAATTCCACTGGGTCACTTCGTGGCATGAAACGAGATATGCACGAAGGCGGCATTCGCACTCCTATGCTAGCCCGTTGGCCCGCCATCATTGATCCCGGCCACACCACCGACCATATCAGCGCCTTCTGGGATATCCTCCCCACAATGGCCGAGCTTACCAAACAACCAATCCCCAAAAACATCGATGGCATCTCGTTTCTTCCTCTTCTGAGGGGAGAGAAACAAAAGAAGCACGACTTTCTCTACTTCGAGTTCTGCAAAGGTGACAACCAAACTATCTTTTCCCAAGCGGTTCGCAAAGGGAATTGGAAAGCCTACCGCCAATCCAAAAAGAGCGGAGGCATGTCTCCGCTTGAAATCTATAATCTTACAGATGACCCTTTCGAGGAGAGAGACTTGGCAAAAGAGCAACCGAAAATCGTTAAGGAAATGGTCGCTATCATCGATAAAGCACACACGCCACTCGCTGGGCAACCAAAAGCCGGATCGATTAAATGAGGATTCACAAAAAACAGACACCTCGCTCCAGTTCCTTCACTTTTTCATGTCTACACGCTCTAAAAAAAGCCACATTTTTCCATCCAGTCTAAGACTTTATTCCGCTGAGCACTCGGCTTCAAAAGCCACCGATCAGTGTGAGGATGAATTCTTGTCTCCGTGGGGTAGACTCCAAAAATTGCTCTCGTATCAACATCCAAAAAAGAAATATTTTCGGGCGAACCTATCACTTTACGAATCTCGCTAGTCCCACCATTTTGACAGATTAAAACTGGTCTCCCATTGATTCTTTTAAATCTTTCAGCAGCAGCCTTCCGATAGGTCGGAAGCGGAGCTCCCCACTTCGTGCCCCGCCATTCCTTCACTCCGTCATAATGGTCATGCGTCACGAAGCCCGACCACAAAGCTGCTATCTCATCATCATGCAAGCCGATATAGTTGACAGCAATCGCTCCACGTGAAAACCCACAAAGAATTACGCGATCAGGATCGATTCCATACTCTGCCATAATTTTCGGAACAACCTTCTTGGCATAGGCAGCTGTTGCAGCTTCATCGCCCCACCAATTAGGCTGATTCGCCTGACCTTTCGCATCCACAAATGGCAAATTTAGCCAAACCGCCTCACCACTACTTAAGCCATACCCCAAAACCGAATCTTCAACTCGTCCACTGGAGCCAAGCGAGGGAGCACGATTCCCAGAATATTCCACGATCAATGAGTAGCTCTTCTTCTTTTCCTTCCAATCCGGATTCCAGCTCTCTGGAAGATAGAGGGTATGGTGGACATTTGTCCCCGCATAGTCAGAAGTCGTGATCGAAACGCGCTTCCCCGAAACTGGATCCCCCACAACCACCTTAGGGTCGCTGAGAGTTCGGTGACGTCGAGCCTGAGCTGGAAAATCTTCTTCATACCGTTGTATGAGCGTCGAAACGTCATTCGCCATTACATAAATGGCACCCCGAATTATCTTCTCTTCACCCGCCTCCAAACCACCGATCCGAAAGTCCGAATGCAGACAACGAATCACTCCTTGAAAAAGCTCCTGATAAG
>JAKMGP010000229.1 GCA_022424905.1 Akkermansiaceae bacterium
ACTCGCCCAAGGCACTGGAAATGGCGATAGCGGACAATCATTTGACGTTTCAGCAGCGAGTGGGGCCCGCTACATCGGCCTTCAGCTTGTCAGCAACCACGGTGGCTTTCGCGTGGGATTCGGCGAGATTGCTTTTACCACTGGAGTCCCAACCGGAATTGCCGATATCAGCAACACCAAAGCTGATGCAATCACTTCTACCTCTGCCCGGTTGAATGGAAAAGTAAACGACATCGGCGATGCCGCTCCATCAATTCACATCCGTTGGGGAAACGAAGATGGCGGCAGCGATCCAAACGCTTGGGACCATACGGAGACCTTGCCTAGCACCCACAGCGATACTTTTTCCATCGCTACAAGTAGGGTGCTGACCCCAAATACTCGCTACTTCTTTACGGCTTTCGCTAACAACAGCGCAGGCGACTCGGTCGCATCGCCAAGCCTGTCGTTCACGACGCCACCGGCCGCACCAGCAGTCAACAACCTCGCCGCAAGTAAGATCGCCGCTGATTCGGCAACGATCGGCAGTATTGTGACCGATAACGGCGGCGAAGATCCCACCATGTTTATTTACTGGGGCACGGTCAATGGCGGCACCAACGCTGATGCGTGGCAGAATTCGATCCTACTTGGCGCTCAGAACAGCTCGGCAAGCACCAACCTGAGCGACCTAACCAGTGGCACCAAGTATTTTTACCGAACCTTAGTCACGAACAGCGGAGGGTCCACTTGGGCAGCTAGTAGCTTTAGTTTCTCAACTAGAACGCCGCAACCACCAAGTGTGATCAACGATTCAGCCAACGGCGTCACCGGCAGCTCAGCCAACCTACGCGGTGAAATCGCCAACACCGGGTTCGAAGCGCCAACGGTCACGATATACTACGGAACTACTGATGGGGGCACGATTTCTAACCTGTGGGATGATTCTATCAACCTCGGTATCCAAGATGGCAAGTTCTCGTTTTTCCTCACAGGCTTAGATCCACTCAGCAACTTTTTTTTCCGCGTCCAAGCCCGAAACTCGGCTGGCTCCACCTGGGCATCGACCACAGAATCTTTTAGCACTACTCAACTCATCACGAATTCCATTGTCATCAATGAGATCCATTACGACCACGATCCCAAAACGGAACGTGGCGAGTTCGTCGAATTATTCAACGCAAGTGACTCCCCAGTTGACCTCTCGAACTGGACTTTGCGCGGCGCGGTCGATTACCAGTTTTCGGCAGGCGCAACCATCGCGGCTAACAGCTTTATCGTGGTCGCCGAAGATCCAGCAACCCTAACATCAAAATTTGGGATAAGCGGGGTTGGCCCTTACTCTGGAAAACTAAGCAATGATGGCGAGCGCCTTGAACTCAGAGATGCAAGCGGCGTAATAGTCGATGAAGTCGATTACGATATCGGCTTCCCTTGGCCAAGCGCCACGCGGGGCAAAGGACCATCAATGGAACTCATCAACGCCGATCTTGATAACGATCTTGGAAGCTCGTGGCGCGCTGCAACCTCTGGCTTTGCAGGCCCACAAGCCACCTACGTCACGGCAGGTAGTGACTGGAATTATCGTAAAGGAACCAGCGAGGCATCCGCCCCGACTGACGCCTGGCGCAAAGCGGGGTTTGCAGAAGACGCCACCTGGCTAGTGGGCACTGCAGTCATCGGGTTTGGCGACGGAGACGATACCACCGAGCTGCCCGATATGCAGAGAAACTACTCTTCGGTCTTTATGCGCAAACAATTTAACGTTTCTGGCCCTATTCCTAACCAATTGCTTGTGCGTGTCTATTACGATGATGGTGCAATCGTTTGGATTAATGGGGTCGAGGTTGCTCGACTCGATGTCGACCCTGGGGATATTACCTTCGAGGGCATTCGCGCTTCTGATCCCGCAGGAAGAAACCCAGGAGCCGCGATCGGAAGCCACGAACGCGCCTGGGTTGACGTCACCGTCCCTGGTAGCGCAGGCTTCTTGGTTTCAGGTAGCAATACGATTGCGGTGCATGGATTTAATACGAGCCTAAACAGCAGTGATTTCTCGATCGATTGCGAAATAAAAACTCCCGCCCCGAGTTCCAATTCACTGGGTAATCCGACACCCGGCGCTTCAAACTCAGTATTCTCGCCAAATGCCGCACCGAACATCCGCCAAGTTAGTCACAACCCGCAACAACCAATGGCTGGCGAAAACGTTTTGATTACCGCCAAAGTTACTGACCCAGATGGTGTCGATGCGGTGACACTCAGCTATCAATTGGTCAATCCAGGTGCCTACATCAACTTGGAGGACGCGAGTTACGATTCCAACTGGACCGACTTATCAATGGTTGATAATGGAAGTAGTGGAGATGTCATTGCTGGAGACTCAATTTTTAGTGTGACTTTGCCCGCCACGCTGCAGACTCATCGACGGCTGATCCGCTATCGTATCACCGTCACAGATATTGCTGGTGCATCAGTGCGCACGCCATACGCCGACGACGAGTCACCAAATTTCGCCTACTTTTGTTACAATGGTGTTCCAGATTGGAACGCTTCAAAGCGACCCGGAGTTGCTCCAAACGTAACTTACCCGGCAGAAGCGCTGGATAGCATTGCAGTCTACCATCTCATCACCAAGCAATCCGACGTTGTTGCCTGCCAATGGACTGGACCCAACGACGGCGCTTATCGTTACCTTGGCACCTGGGTCTACGACGGGAAGGTCTATGACCACATGCGTTACCGCATTCGTGGAAATGCTTCAACTCGGCAGGTCGGACGCAATAAATGGAAGATCAACTTCCCTAACACTCATCCGCTCGAAGCACGCGATAACTACGGTAAAAAATACAAGGTCCCTTGGGATAAGATCAATGTTCTTCCCGGTTCCAATCCGTGGTGGCGTAATGACGCCTCAACGGATGGAACGATGTTCTGCGAATCACTAGGATTCAGAGCCTACCAGATCTCCGGTGGCACCAGCTGCAACACCCACTTCTTCCACTTCCGAGTGATCGACAACGACGACGAAGCACCGGCTGGTGACCAGTATGGTGGCGACTTCTGGGGATTGTATAACGCAATTGAGCAGCCCGAAGCCGAATTCCTCAACGCGCGCGGTCTTCCGGACGGAAACATCTACAACGTGCACGGTGGAAGTGGTTCCAGCCTTCGAAATCAAGCTGCCACGCAAGTTTCTAACAAAAGCGACCTTTTTGCTTTTCAGGCCCTACACAACCGCCGGACTTCACAAACACAGTGGGAAAGCAACCTCGACTTTAACGACTACTTCGCCTTCAACGCGATGAATCTCGCAATTAACAACTCCGACATGCGTAATCATGAAAATGTGAACTACTATCACAACTCAGAGACAAACAAGTGGCATATCCTACCATGGGATCTCGACTTAACCTTTGAGGACAGACCACACCTTGGACGTGGCGACACCTCTCAATGGGAACAGATCTACCACTGCTTACAATATCCCGAAATAAACCAAGCCTACGAAAATCGCGTGCGCGAAATTCTCGACTTGTTTCTTGATAACGATCAATCGTCTCAACTGACCGACGAGTTTGCCGGCTTTATGACTCGAGGTGGAGCAGACAACCTAGTGGAAGCCAGTCAAGCAATGTGGGATTATCATCCCCGTAAAAGAAAAAAGGGAATCTGGTATGCCAACTTCACCACATCCCTGCTGCCAAACCGCACTTTTAAAGACCTCACTCAATACACCAAAGACTTCCTCACCGTGGGTGGCTACGGCCGTAACAAGCTCGCAGCAAAACAAACTGACAGCGCCATCCCAAACAAACCAACGATTAACTACACTGGAAATGCCGGATTCCCGACAGACACGCTGACCTTCAAATCATCCACTTTCTCAGATCCACAAGGTGCTGGAACTTTCGGAGCGATGGAATGGCGCATCAGCCAAGTGCATAACCCATCAACACCAAACTATAGTCCAGGTGATCGCTATATCTACGAAGCAGAAACGTTTTATCAGACCGAACGTATGAGCTCGTTCAACGATACTTTCACTTTCCCCGGCAGCGCCAGCGGAGCCCGAGTAGGTAGCACTTACCGCGCGCGAGTTCGCCACCTCGATAACTCTGGGCGAGCAAGCCACTGGTCAGAACCCGTCGAGTTCACCGTGAGCGAGCCCGATGTGACGCCATGGCAAGAGAACCTCATGATCACTGAGGTCATGTATCACCCACTAGATGCCAACCCGGATGAAATCGCAGCAGGATATTCCAACAGCGATTTCGAGTATATTGAGATGAAAAATATCAGCGAAAGTCTCACCCTCGACCTCACCGAATTACGCTTTACCAAAGGAGTCGATTTTAACTTTTCTGAAGGAGCAATCACTTCTCTCACGCCCGGGGCTTATCTCCTAATTGTGCGCAACCAAGCAGCCTTCGAATCACGCTACTCTGCTGGCTTGCCAATTGCTGGCGAATGGCAGAGTGGCGACAAAATCGATAATGGTGGCGAGAAGATAAAACTTTCCTATGGGGCCGGGTCGACCATCCACGAGTTCACTTACGACGACTCTTTAGATTGGCCAACCAGCCCAGATGGTGAAGGCCCAAGTCTTGTCCTGATTTCCCCCGAAAGCGCTCCTGACCATGCCAATCCGCTGAACTGGCGGCCGAGCACCACGATTGGCGGCACGCCAGGTGCAAGCGACGCAACCAAATTCTCCGGGAATCCGAACGCCGATAGAGATAACGACGGTTCAACTGCACTCTTGGAATACTTTTTAGGCACCAGTGACGCCGACCCCGCTTCAACTGGCTTACCAGTGATTTCGACCAGGCGCTTTGACGACGACACTGGAACTTTGCGTAACTATCCTACCTTTAGTTTTCAGATGAACTTAGCAGCAGACGATATTGTTTTTGAAGTCCAGCATTCTCCTGACCTGGAGACTGGAAAATGGGTGAAGGCTGAAGCCATGACTCTCGTCTCATTAAATGACAACGGAGACGGCACCGCCCAAATAACACTGCGAAGCGCAATTCCTCTAGACAGCTTGGAGCGCAAATTTTTCCGACTCCTCATCAAACCACGCCCCTAATCGGTTAGGCGGTCGCGTAAACACGAACGATAAAAGCCATTGATCTAGGTCTTTAATTACTTAGCCTACCCACCTGTTGTAGCGCCTTAAGAGCGATCGATCCACGTTCTTCCGGTTTCCATCAAATCATCAAACCCATGAGATTAATCCTTTTCCTTTTTGCTTCTGGGTTTTGGGCTCTAAGCGCTGCTCCGAAACGACCCAATATTGTCCTCATCATGGCAGACGACATGGGCTACTCAGACATCGGCTGCTACGGAAGTGAAATAAAAACACCCGTGCTCGACAAGCTTGCCCGGAACGGTTTGCGCTACACCCAGTTTTACAACACCTCACGGTGCTGCCCCACCCGCGCCGCTCTAATTTCCGGACTCTACTCTCACCAAACGGGTATGGGACTGATGGAAGGTGACCGGGGCTGGCCTGGCTATCGAGGATCCATTAACAACCGCTGTGTGACCCTTGCCGAAGCCCTCAAAGGAGCTGGCTACAAGAACTATATGTCTGGCAAATGGCATCTGACCCGACACAAGAACCCGAGTGGGGATACATCAGCATGGCCGATGCAGCGGGGCTTTGACCGCTTTTACGGCACTATCACGGGAGCTGGTAGTTTCTATGATCCTGCTACTCTCTGCCGAGGCAATACTTATATCACTCCCGAAAATGACCCCAGCTATCAACCTGAATCCTTCTACTACACCGACGCCATCAATGACAATGCGATCAGATTCATCGGCGATCACTGTGGCGACAATAAGACATCAGGTAAGCCCTTTTTTCTCTACGTCTCCCACACCAGCGCCCACTGGCCCATGCATGCCCCGGAAGCTGATATCGCAAAATATCGGGGAGCTTACGACGAAGGATACCCCTCTATTCGCCAAGCCCGATATGAGAAGGCGATTGAGATGGGTGTTATCGATAAGAAGTGGAAAATGTCAAAAGGACTCGACTGGAAAGGCTTCGAACACAAGGCCTGGGACATTCGTTGCATGGAAGTCTATGCCGCCATGACCGAGATTATGGATCGTGGCATCGGAAGGATTGTCAACGAGCTCAAGAAACAAAAACTCTTTGAAAATACTCTAGTGATTTATCTTCAGGATAATGGAGGCTGCGCAGAAGGCTACGGCCGAGCAAACAATTCGCAAAAGAAGGAAAAATTTAAGTTCAAACCTCTGGGCAAGGACGGGCTACAAACTAAAATCTGGCCTCCCATGCAGACTCGCGACGGAAGATTTGTCCGCACCGGACCCGAGACCATGCCTGGCGGAGATGACACTTTTGTCGCATACGGCCAAGGCTGGGCTAATACATCCAACACTCCCTTTAGGGGTTATAAGCACGATCCATACGAGGGAGGAATCGGCACTCCACTCATTGTCAGCTGGCCTCGAGGAATTACCTCCGATCAAAATGGCAAAATTATCCATGAGGTATCCCATCTCATCGACCTGATGCCCACCTTCGTAGAGGCGGCAGGAGCAACTTACCCGAAAAATTATAATGGTAATGTGATCCAGCCCATGGAAGGCGTGAGCCTAATTCCAACTCTTGCTGGAAACCACCTTCCCCGCGAGAGCCCCATCGGATTTGAGCACCATGGTAATCTCGGACTTCGAGACGGTAAGTGGAAAATTGTATCGATGTATCGCAGAAACCAACCCCGCAAGTGGGAGCTCTATGATATGGACGCCGATAGAACCGAACTGAATGACCTTGCTGAGAAAATGCCCGATAAGCTCAATTCCTTGGTGGCCGCCTGGCAATCATGGGCAGATCGAGTCGGGGTGCAGCCTTGGCCCATTCCAAGCTATGACCCGAGAAAAGTAAAATAGCCGAATCGCTTCTTCCTTTCACCATGTCCTGGCTCTTTCCAATCATCAGCCTCCTCTTGCTCGCCGGATTACCTTTAACAGGAAAACCTCACGTCCTCTTCATCGCGATTGACGACCTGAACGACTACATTTCGCCCCTCGATAACCACCCGGGAATTCAAACCCCTCACTTTGAGCGTCTGGCCAAGCGGTCAGTCACCTTCGCCAACGCCCATTGTGCCGCCCCTGTCTGTCATGCATCGAGAGTAGCAATTATGACTGGCGTTCACCCGACAAGATCTGGCATCTATCGTAATATGTTCGGCGCAAGAGGACCTCGCTGGCGCCATGAATCTAAATTACTTGAAGATGCGGTCGTGCTCTCCCAACACTTCCGTGATCACGGCTACCACGCAGCAGGAGGTGGTAAAATCTTTCACACCCTTCAGTGGACTCCGCACGATTCTCAGAACGACCCAGAAGCCTGGGACGAATATCGTGGTGACCCTGATAACCCGATTGCTCCAGACTGGCCAAGACCAGATTTAATATCCGACAAACAGGCCGGCCTTACCAAAGGGCGCCCGCTAGGTGGGAGCTCGCAGCTCTTCGGAGCGGCGCCCCTCGAACAAACTGACGAACAAACCGGTGACCATATGGTTGTCGACTGGGCCATCGAAAAAATGAAGCAAGAGCACGAAAACCCTCTCTTCCTCGCCGTAGGGATTTTTCGCCCCCATATCCCCTGGGAAGTTCCTCGCAAGTGGTTTGACAAATACCCACTCAAGGAAATTAAACTGCCTCCATACCGCGAAGATGATCTCAGCGACGCTCATGACCACGGTCGAACCCACTGGCACAAATGGGTGATTGAAAACCAGCAATGGAGAAAGCTGATGCAAGGATACCTCGCCAGCATCTCCTACGTAGACCATCAGCTGGGGCGACTTCTCGACGCCCTCGATCGAACACCCGGAATGAAGAACAACACCATTATAGTTCTTTGGAGCGATCACGGCTTTCATATCGGTGAAAAAGCCAACTGGGAAAAGTTTGCGTTGTGGGATCAAACCTCGCGGGTCCCCCTCTTCATCCACGCTCCAGGTTTGAGCAAGGACGGAGAGAAAACAAGGCAACCCGCAACCCTCACTGATATTTACCCCACTCTTTGTGAGCTAGCAGGCCTTCCTACCCCCCGCCAGTGTGATGGACTATCCCTAGTCTCACAGCTCAAGAATCCAGGTGCTAAACGTGACCGCCTAGCCCTTTGCTCCTTCCAATTTGGGAATGAAAAAACTCCCTCACACGGGGTCGCCGATGAGCGCTACCGATTCATCCGCTACGGTAATGGTTTCGAAGAACTCTATGATCTTAAAAATGATCCGCATGAATTTGAAAATCTCATTAAAAAACCAAAGTTCGCGTCTGTGAAAACCAGGCTAACGAAGGGGATTCCAGCGAACCCCGCGCCCCTTGCCATCCTGCCCAAGGACTCGCCTCACCATCGAGCGAACCAGAAAAAACAGAGGGAGTAATTCTGCCAGACGTTTTTCTAGGGTGAACCCTGATTGGGTTTATTTCTCTGAGAATCAATAAGTTACAAGTCAGAGTAATTCTGGGACTATTTGAACCTTAAGAAAGTCTGATTCAGCTCTGGCTTTTCTGTATCTTTAGTCCTGACAAGAGCACCTAGAGATGTAGATTTCTGCTTCTATGAAATTCTGCTATCTTCTTCTCTGCTTTGTTCTGATCTTCGAATCCCAGGGTGCGAAGGCACCTAAAGATCGATTGGCTTTTGCTGAGATCATCGTGCCGATCATGGAAGAAAAATGCCATTCCTGTCACTCTGAGGCGAAAAATAAAGGGAAGGGTGGTCTGTGGATGGACACCTTCGAAAACATGTTGATTGGGGGAGATAGCCAAGACGGTGAAGAATTTCGCACCCTAGTTCCGGGGAATTCCAAGACCAGTTACATGATAGAGGTCATTGCCTTGCCTAAAGATGATGACATGCACATGCCTCCACCAAAGAAGACCCAAATGGAATCCCATGAAATCAAGCTGATGACATGGTGGGTGGACAAACTTCCCGAAGGCAAAATTTTAAAGGATCAAACTTTGGCTCAAATGGGCGCTCCAGAAGAAATCTTGGCGGCAGCGGCAATGTTGGCGAGCCCAGAGGAAAGAAAAAAAATGGAAGCCGCTCAAAAAACAGCCCAGCTCCAAAAGCTGGCAAAACGTGACGCCCTCCAGTCCACGCTGGCAACTCTAAAGCAAGAAATGACTTTCAAAACATCTTTGAATTTTGTGTCACAAGATTCATCCGATCTAGAATTCACAGCAGTAAGTCTCAGGGAAAAGCTGACTGATGAAATGTTTTTGAAAATTGCGCCAGTGAGTGGCGCCCTTTCCAGCTTAAAGCTTGGTGCCACCTCGGTTACTGATAATGCTCTGAAAACCGAACTTCCCAAAATGACGAGGCTAAAGAAACTCGATCTTAGCCAAACCCAAATTGGGGATAAAACGCTTGAGACAATCGGTGATCTAGGGGGATTGGAATGGCTAAACTTATGGGGAACTCAAGTTACCGACTCAGGCTTGATGAAGCTCAAGGACTTATCAAAACTTAGGAAAATCTATCTATGGCAGTCTCAAGTTACCAAAAAAGGAGCTGCTGCCTTAAAGAAAGAACTTCCTGATCTTGAGGTGATTTTTTAAGCCGCGCGCGAAAACTTCTTCTCTTTTGTCTGCTCGTCTTTCCGGTCGGGTAATTTCAGTGCGGTTGGACTTCCGGGCCACCTTGTGCTGCTCCATGATTTATGCCCGCTTATTCAAAAGAGGGAAAAGAACCAAATCACAGACCATTGTTTCCCATTTGGATATCGCTTACCCAGTTACTTTGAGTAATGGGCATTTGACCTTCCCAAAAAGGGGCTGTGCTGATTAACATTATCAAAGTTTCGATCCCGTAATTTAATTCCATATGACTCCCTCCCACTCCCGCCGCCAATTTCTTACTACCACCAGTTTAGCAACTGCCACTGCTCTCACTGGATCACATGCTACTGGCAAGGACACCGAAACCGCAACAGTGTCTCTCGAAGGCCGGATTTTTAAAGCGGTGAAAGGTGGAAAGAAAAGGAACGAATCTCCTCTCGAATTTTTCACTCGTCTCAAAAACCTCGGATTTGATGGAGTGGAAAGCGGGAACGCCAAACAGGCCTCCGAATATGCGAAAGCCTCAGAGGAAACTGGCGTGATGTTTCATGGAATGGTTTGCGGCTGGCACTGGGGCACTCGGCTAAGCAGCCCCAACCCGGACACCCGGGCCAAGGGCCTCGCCATGATGAAGCAGAACATTCAAGACACACACCGCCTCGGTGGGTCATCCGTCCTTCTCGTGCCCGGCAAGGTCAACGGAGCAGATGAAACCCACGATCATGTCTGGCACCGCTCGATCGCAGAAGTGCGTAAAGTTCTCCCCCTCGCAAGCCGTCTCGGGGTCCGCGTTCTGATCGAAACCGTATGGAATGGATTCTGCGAGTCACCCGACAAGTTTCGAGACTACCTCGACGCCTTCGACAACCCGTGGGTGGGTGCCTACTTTGACATTGGCAACATGCAAAAATTCGCTCCCGCCGAAGAATGGATTCGCACCCTCGGTCACCGCACTGTGAAACTCGACATCAAGGATTGGGGCAAAAAGAACGGGTTCTGTCGCCTCGGCGAAGGGGATGTCGACTGGGATAAAGTCCGCACCGCCCTCAAGGAAGTCGGCTTCTCTGGGTGGGCCACTCGGGAGGGGAGTGACAAAAGCATTGAGGATACCTCTTCCTTGATTGATCAACTGATGATAGGTAAAAAGGGATAAACTGGAATTTTATTGGTACTCGCGAACTCGATAAAAAATACGGGACTGACCTCCCTCAAGATCGGTATCGGTGTATGAAAACGTATCATCGTCCGCGATCTCTTCTTCCAGGATTTCCAACCAGTTTTTCAGGTCCGTCGAATAATCAAGGCTGTAGCGATAGCCCGGTGTTGAGTTCCAAGTCACTGTCGCGCTAAGCGCCGAGGGGTCATAGACAACTGAGGTAATTGCAAGCCCCGCAGCTTGCTGAACAGGTGAGTCCACCGCCTGTAAGAACTGAAATGGCGAGAGAGCTGCGCCAGTGTAGCGAACCTCATCAACAAAGAGAGCATAGTCAGCATTTGTAAGTTTCCCAAAATCAATTGGAGCTGCGGGATGGACGTAGCCACTTGTATCACCATCTACCAATCTCCGCGATTGCGAGAGTTGGTAGTCTAGATAGAAACTTATCTCTGAGCTTTCTTCATCAAACGAAATGGCAACATGATGCCATGCTTGATTATCATTAATACCATCACCATCGAGCGACCAATCTGTGGCATCATCGTAACTCAAGGGTAAACCATCCCCGGAATCTGTATCGACCCAAATTCTTCGGTCGCCTGGAATGTTGGCCCAGCCCTGCTCACCTGCCACGAAATTAGCATTGTCTCCATCGGGAGTGTCCAACCGGACACGGACACGGCCAAAACTCCCCTTCGCAGCGTGATCAAAGTCGATCTGCCAACGCTGTTGAGCGGACTCTTGGCGACGCACAAACGAATGATATCCACCCGGCTCACCACCGATTTTCATGAAGAGTTCGAGGGTGAACGACGAATTAAAAACCGCATCGTCTGTGACTCTAAGTCGAGAGTTAGCAGCACTTGCATCCATTGAGTAAGTATTGGTCAAAGATTGTGCTGAAATTGGGTCATAAATAAAGGCACCTGGAATATCCTTGGAATACTTTGGGCTTCCATTCTGAAATATCGCTTCGTGAGAGTCTGAACTCGTATTCTCCACTAAAAAAATGTCACTTCCATCAGCTGCGTCTTCCTCTTCCATTCTCCAATATCCAACCGACGCTTCAACTTCTGGCAAGGCCACCCTAAGAAAATCAGAAGGAGTTAAAATCGAGTTTGAAAGCCTAATTTCGTCGATAAGGAGTCCATACTCGGCATTGGTAAGCTTACCAAAAAGAAGGTCCGCAACTGGATGAGTATATCCGTCACCCTCAGAGTCACTGAGGGTTCTTGACTGGCCTAAGGAATGATCGAAATAGAAGCGTATTTCACCAGTTTCCTGATCAAAAGTTAGGGCAACATGATGCCAATCCTGGTCGTCGTTTAAACCATCTCCCTGAAGAGAAACGTCTAATTCATTAGGATTCAGGCTTGCAGTATCATAGATGTAATCACTTGTATTACCCGTATTTTG
>JAKMGP010000232.1 GCA_022424905.1 Akkermansiaceae bacterium
AGATAACGTTGATTCAATGTTCCAAGCTGTTTGTCGCGGCCCTCATTTGTCTCAAGAACAGCCGCTTCGTAAGAAAACTGCAAATCTTCAACACTTAGTGCCGGAAGCCAAACCGTCATTGAAGCGAACATCATGGTTAGAAGGTGGATAGGATATCTCATAATTTTAAAAGTAGCCTTCTTTCTTTCGGTCTTCCATCGCTGTTTCAGATCGCTTGTCATCTGCACGATTGCCACGCTCGGTCTGACGCGCCGCAGCGACCTCTTCAATAATCTTCTCCATCGTGTCTGCGCTGCTTTCAACCGCCCCAGTAATCGTAGCATCTCCCATCGTCCTAAAACGAATCTTCTTAACCTCAACTGTTTCACCCTCACGCGGCTGAACAAATTCCGAAACCGACAAGATCACTCCATTTCGTGTCACTGTTTCGCGCTCATGAGCATAGTAAAGGCTTGGCAATTCGATTCCTTCACGATGCATATACATCCAAACATCCATCTCGGTAAAGTTGGACAAAGGAAAGACCCTAAAGTGCTCTCCTGATTGCTTGCGCCCATTGAAAAGATTCCAAAGCTCAGGGCGCTGGTTTTTAGGATCCCACTCTCCAAAGTCATTTCGATGCGAAAAGAAACGCTCTTTCGCCCTCGCCTTCTCCTCATCGCGACGACCGCCGCCGAGAACCGCATCATACTGTTGCTTCTCGATTGTTTCGAGAAGAGTCACGGTCTGAAGCTTATTGCGCGAAGCATTAGCACCAGTTTCCTCCACCGCTGTTCCCTTATCAATCGAGTCTTGGACTGAACCCACAAATAATCGCGCTCCTATTTTTTCTGCGTAGGCATCACGGAAAGCAATGGTCTCTGGAAAATTGTGCCCAGTATCAACGTGAACGAGAGGGAAGGGAATCCGCGCCGGATAAAAGGCCTTCCGCGCTAGGTGAGCCATCACAATGGAATCTTTACCAGCCGAGAAAAGAAGGCCCGGATTCTCAAATTGCGCCGCTGTCTCACGGAGAATAAAAATCGCCTCTGCTTCCAATTGGTTGAGATGACTTAGATTGTAATTAGACATTTGTTGACTAAGTTTGTCAGATTAATTCGGTTTAGGTTCCTGAGGTGTCTCTAGGGTCAGTTTAGAGTCCTAGCAAGAGTGTTTTGATCTTTTTCACCGCTGCTGAAGGCTCAAGCTCTTCCGTATTGATCAGCAAGTCAGGACAATCGGGCTCTTCGAAACCACTATCTTTTCCAGTAAACTCTTTGATTTTTCCATCAGCGACTTTTGCATAAAGCCCTTTGGGATCTCGGGAAGCACAGGTTTCAAATGAAGCGTGGATATAGATTTCGACAAAAGAATCCCCGACTACTTTCTTTGCAAGCTCTCGGAGGGCCTGTTTCGGCGTTATCACTCCGACCAATACGATCACCCCTTGCGAGGCAAACATTTTAGCAACTTCCGCAACGCGCCGCACGTTCTCAGATCGATCTTCATCACTGAATCCAAGATCCGAATTGAGGCCGTGTCGAAAATTATCACCGTCGAGAATGACCACAAAGCGTCCTTCGTTATGAAGTTCCCTTTCCAAGGCAGCCGCGATTGTAGATTTGCCTGCACCACTGAGTCCATACATCCAAAGAACCATGCCTTTTTGCCCAAGAAGATCTTCTTTTTCGCCAGAAGACACGAATCGATGAAACTGGGTATGAATATTATTGGCCATCTAATAACGATATTAAAAATCTCATATTGAGGTTCTAGCGAACCGCAAATTTTTCCTGAAGAATTTTGACGAGGCGTTCCGTTCTTCTCCTTGCTGCTGTCTCTGAAAGGTGTTGAGGAGAATCTCGAAAATTAATTTTTTCAGTAATCACACCTAACCCATCTTCATAAATCACCGGCATGATCTTCTCAACATCGTTAAGAAATTTTGATCGATCTCTCCGGACCAGGTGTGCGTTTTCCTCATCGCTATAAACCCATGGCAATCCATAGATCACTTCTATTTTACGGTCCTGGGCAACTGACACCAAATCCTTTAAAAGTTTCTTGGCAGACTCCGACAAGCTCTCTGGCGAAGAGTTACGAGCAGCAAGCCCAGAAGTGACCGGTGTCGTTAACAAGCCACCCTTGCGCATGTCTCTCAGCTGATATCGATACATTGGCCGCCCCATCAAGATTTTCCCAATCACCCCAAAAATATTCGAGGCCCCAGGCCTCAGACTTGCCAAGTGAAAGCTTCCAGTCGCCCCATCCCAATTTGAAATTTCTCGCTCCCCAATCGCATGAGAAAATTGGACCCCAAGCGCCGTCTCCATCTCGCTATCAGCTAACAACTCCGGTTCTAGCATCACAAGCAACGTGTCTCCTTTTTTCGCCTTGGAAAGTGCAAAGCCAGTCAAAGCATCAGCTCCCATTCCCGCATGCAATCCAAAATTCACGAGCCGGCAACCCAATTCTCGATCAGCATATTCAGCGTCAATTCCAAAACCGGTCGCTGATCCGCCAAGACAGATAATTACAGGAGTCTCTTCCGATTTTCTTAACGAATCAATCCATTCTGATTTGGCGACGGCAGCGGCCTTCCAAAACCGTATTTCAGGATTCCACTGTGTCGTTTGATAATACGAAAATATTGCTGATACCCATAAAACAACGCACGCGATTGTGATCATTCCTGCTGGATGACGATCACTAAAACTGGCGCGAATCATTCGCAGGACCTTAGAAAGCAAAGTAAATGAAATCGTTGTTTGAGATCGGGGACAGAACCACCGTTAGAAAAATTAGAATAGCTGCCGCCCCTCTGGTTCGGAGGAATCGATAGGGCTCACCTTTTTTTCTTAATGACCACATCTCGAGGCTAATGACACAAACGACAATTCCCAAGATCCCAAAAATATCTAAACCATTAGGAGATAAGCAGGCTGCAATAAAGGATCGGACTGCCAAGCCATCGTAAGAAGCAGGATTCAGAAGCAACCCAAGCTTGCGGAATAATTCCTGCGTATCGGTCTCATAAAAACAAAGCCACGCTAGAAAAACACAAAAATGAGTTAAAAGAAAACCAACTGCACGAGGTAGATTTACCTTTATCGGCAAACGATAGACCAAGAGAAAAAAACCATGCATTCCTCCCCAAATCAAAAAGTTCCAACCTGCTCCATGCCAAATCCCCGAAATCGCGAATACAATTAGAATATTCGCCGTCCAAAATCTAGTGCGTGAACCCCCTAAAGGAAGGTAGATATAGTCCCTAAACCACGTGCTCAACGTCACATGCCAACGACGCCAAAAGTCGGCAATATTTGAAGCCCCGTAGGGGCTTCGAAAATTAAGCGTTAGCCTAATTCCAAGACATTGAGCCACCCCCAAGGCCATGAGACTATATCCGCAAAAATCGAAATAGATGCGAAAACCAAACATCATAGTATCCAGCCAAACCAAAAAAGGATTTGTTCCAGAATGGACCAGCGGGGTTAAGGCCAAATTGTCAGCCAGACAGCGCTTGAAAAAAAGACCAAGGATCATCCAAGTCAATCCGGTTTCGACCGCTTTTTTGTCCCAGCGAAAACGAAATTTTTCGAGTTGGGTAAGTAAGGCCTCGCGTCGTTCGATCGGGCCCGCAACGATCTGCGGAAAAAAGCCCGCAAAATTTAAAGTGTTTAATGGACTCGGTAGGGGTTGGCTTCGCTTCAAGGTATCGACCGCAAAGGAAATCAACTGAAAGGTGTAAAAAGAAATACCAACGGGAATGAGGACATTGGTAAAGGAACGGCTTTCAAGGCCTAGAATTTCATTTTCCAAGAACCCGCCATACTTATAAAATAATAGAGGGGAAAGTTGGAGAGGGATCAAAAGCCATAACCACTTTGCACGACGCTTCTGAGACGAATCGGTTTTTAAAATAAGATGTAAGCCAAGGTAAGTGGTCACACTAACCACAGCAAAAATTCCCAATGACAGGAGGCTCACACAACCCAAAAGGACAAGCCCCATGATCGCGAGTGCAGCCCGATCGTAATGACCCGGATCAGGGCGCATTACCTTCACCACAACCACGCGAATCATCAAAATCGCCATGAGAGAAGCTCCGAGGATTCCCCAAAATCTGACGTCCGCAAAATTCATGGATAAGTCACTTTCCGCTACGATCCCTAACAATCACCTGGCGAAAAAGATGCCATAGAAAAATCGAGTTATAGACCGCGTAACGTTTAAAGAGTCGGCGTGGTTCGCAAATAAAACGGTAAAGCCAAAGCACTCCAAATCTTCCCATCCAATCCGGAGCATCACTTTTGGTTCCGGCATTGACATCAAAGGCAAACCCAACCGCCAAAATCGCACCGGCCTTGATCTTCTTCTTATTACGATGAATCCAATCCTGCTGCTTTGGGGTTCCTAGTCCCACCCACACTAAATCTGGATTTACTCGATTGATCTCCTCGTTGATAGCACCTTCATCGGTGTTTTTGAAATACCCATCATGCGAACCCACGATCTTGAGGCCAGGGCGCTTCTCCTGCAACTTCTCTAAAAGCTGGGTCAAACATTCCTGAGAGGCTCCCAAAAAGTAATGAGTCAATTTTAGATCAGCATTGCGAACGAAGTAATCAAGAAAGGCAGGACCATAGACCCGCTCATTGCCCTTCGCCCCCAACCAACTCACCGCCCATGTCAGGATTTGGCTATCAGGGACAAACCAATCAACCGTTGAGGTCTGCTCCCGAAAATCCTCGTCCACTTTTCGCATCGCGACAATATGAACGTTCGTAAAATCAATAGACCACGGTGACTCTGAATCATGACGAATCTGATTTTCGATCCGCCCGGTAAGATCAGCTGCATCCGTCACCAGACACGAAGTGGTAATGACTTCGATTGTCTTCTCCGGAGTCACAATTGTCTATTTCGAAGTATTGCTAGCACAGGCCTCATAAATTTCTCTTAAGATATCGTTAATGGAATATTTGTAACTCCAATCTGGGTAGTGATTCTGGAATTTTTGGACATCACTGATGTACCAAATATGGTCTCCAACCCGATTATCCTCGAGATACGTGTAATCGAGCTTATTTCCTGAGAGCTCCTCACCGATCCGAATCGCCTCCAGCATTGAGCAGTTGGAATGGCGGCTGCCGCCCATGTTGTAAACTTCTCCCACCCGCGGATTTTCGTAGAAGTGCAAAAATGCCGAAACCAAATCGTGCGC
>JAKMGP010000234.1 GCA_022424905.1 Akkermansiaceae bacterium
AGTCGAAGACAGAAGCGCGAAGGAGGCCATCTGGGTTTTCTACGGGCGGTGGAACCAGCTCCACAACAGCCTCGAGGATATCTTCGATCCCAATCCCTTGTTTGGCAGAAGCTGGGATGGCGTGGTCGCCCGGAATGGCGAGGATTTCCTCAAGCTGGGTCCGGCATCGATCGACATCGGCAGCAGGAAGGTCGATCTTGTTGAGAACGGGCACAATGGCAAGGTCTTGTTCCATGGCGAGATTCACGTTGGCCATGGTCTGGGCTTCGACACCCTGTGCGGCATCAATGATGAGGATGGCGCCCTCACAAGCAGCAAGGGACCGGGAGACCTCGTAGGAGAAGTCAACGTGGCCAGGGGTGTCGAGAAGATTAAGCTTGTAGGTTTTACCGTCCTTTGAATTAAAGGCGAGGGTGACCGGGTGCGACTTAATGGTGATCCCCTTTTCTCGCTCGAGGTCCATCGAATCGAGGTGCTGCTCCTGAGCTTCTCGCTGTGAGACTGTTTGCGTGTATTCCAGCAGGCGGTCGGACAGGGTCGTTTTGCCATGATCGATGTGTGCGATGATGGAGAAGTTACGGGTGAGTTCGACGGACACGGGAAGATTGTGGAGGGTGAAGAGCGAATAGTGAAGGACGATTGCTTCACCAGACGAGGGGGGGGATAGGGGGTTTCAAGAAAAATGGAAGAATGGAGTGACGAAATGGTGGCATGTTTAGTCCTTCTTTAGCGCTTTTCTCCTCCTATTTTATCTCTAACATACCTTGATGAGAGATTTTTTCTTTAATAGGACTCGAGGCTATAGAGAGACCATGAAAATCGTTAATCCTTTAAAAGTCGTTCCCGCAGCGCTTGTTTTCAGTTTGCCAGTAATAGCTGATGATGCAGTCGATTTGCCAGACGCCCCAAACTTGGTTTTATCCACCGTGGGCGCACACCCAACTTTCAATGCACGGAATGATGGATTTGGGGGAAACTCGGATGTTTTGGATGCCACTTTTCTAATCGATGTAGATTTCATCGATAAGACGGAAGGGCAACGGGAGACGATTTTCGAAACCGGAGCAGCCACGATTGGAACTTCCTTCGTTTATGAAGCGCCAAATACTCTTGTCGTTAGGAGTGTTGGGAATGGTGGACTTGCGTTGGTGACAGCCAGTTATGCCCTTCCTCAGCCGGTGATCGACGGAGGGGAAGTTGAGGTTGGGTTCACGATAGACGTTGATGATGGCAATGGATTACAAGCGTTATCGATTGTCGTCGATGGGGGGGTAGTTGAGACCCAGGCCGGCACAACGGGTGGCGACTGGTCTGGCGGAGATGGAGCACGTGTCGGAGCTGCTGGGGGAGTGACTGGCAATGGCGCAAATGGAACACTCCCATCATCTGCTTTCACCTCGGGCACTCTGAATCTCGCGAATGGTCTGCGTTTTTATGCCAACACCCGTTGGATTCCGGTTGGGAATGATAGTGATAATGATGGATTGCCTGACTGGTGGGAGCAAATTTATACGCCCGGTGACCTTGACGAATTGACAACCGGAGGGGACGCGGATGGCGATGGCTTGACTGATGATGCGGAATTTACAGCCGAAACAAATCCGATGTTAAACGATACCGATGAAGATGGGTTGACGGATGGGATTGAGGCAAATCCGGCTGAGATTGGATATCTAGGGACAAATCCTCTAAAGGCAGATAGTGATGGCGATGGACGGAGTGATGGAGCGGAGGTTAATGACGTGCCTACGAGTGATCCCTTAGATCGGGACTCGGACGATGATGGCGTTGTCGATGGGATTGAGGTCTTACAGGGGACTGATCCGAATGACGCGGCGAGCCGCTCCGACTTGGGAGAGTTTTTAGTCGCGTATTACTCATTGGACCGGCTTGGTGCGGGACTGGAGGCACCGGACGCTTTCGGGTTTCATCATTTAACTGGGTCGAACCTTGATCAGGCAGCTGTTGTGACGGGGAAAAATGGAAACGCGATCGTCTTTGATGCGACAAAAAAGACGATGCTTGCTCGGACGAGTGGAGCGGACGATAGCTTGCCAGTTTCAAGGCATCCCGAGCATTCAATTGTCATGTGGGTGAATGTCAAAGGGACTGGCCAAAACAATCTCAGTCTTTTTTCAGAAGGTTCGCTGACCGAAAATACGAGTCGCTACAATATCGGGACACACAATACGGGAGAAAATGATAGCTTGGACCTTTATTTAAGAGCTTCAGATGGCTCGAGCCCTAATCACCAGTATTCCACATCAACCCCATTGGATGGAACGTGGCATCATATTGCTTGGGTGGTAGCCGGCGAGCAAGCAACTCTCTATGTCGATGGGGTTGTAGATGCTTCTGATTTCACCTGGGTGGATCTTTATTCGCCGTCAGTCAATGCCACTTCACTTGGCGGAATTCAGCGGTCATTGAAGTCTGAGTGGATGACTGGTAAGATTGATGAAGTTTCTTTTTGGAATCTTGCACTGACAGCGACAGACGTTGCTGCTCTTGCTTCCTCAAATAATGCGCTCGCAGTGATTGATGATTTGGATCGTGACGGTTTGCCTGATGCTTGGGAAAGGAAGTTTGGGTTGGATCCAAGTAAGGCAGGTGACGCTGCACTTGATGATGATAACGACGATTTAAGTAATTTGCAGGAGTTTGTGGCGGGAACTAATCCAACCTTGCAGGATACCGATGGTGATGGATTAAATGACGGTGTCGAAACCGATGATGGGGTTTGGGTTTCGGCAGCCGCGACTGGAACGAGTCCTCGAAGTGTGGATACGGATCGTGATGGTCTAGATGATGCCGTGGAGGTTCCGAATCTGGCTTTTGATCCAGATAACCCATTTGGTCAGCCCGGAAGTGATCCTTCTTTATTCGACACCGACGGTGACGGGATTTCAGATGGCTCGGAGGTGCTTGCGAATAGTAATCCTGAGGATGCGGGATCTTCACCGGTTGCCGAGGCTCTTGGAATTTGGCTGGCGGATGATGAAGCTTTGGGAACAGAGTTTGGAGGAGACGGCTGGGCGATGGGTTCCGAGGAAGCTCCGGCAGGGGCAATCCTTGATCCAATCAATGCTCCTGAGGTGGTTGAAATCTCGGCAGCGGGAGCGGCGCAGACCGGCTTAACACAAGCGGTTGATTTTACGGCCAATGCCCAGTTTGGAGTGGCAGCGGAGCCAAATTCTCTCTTCGAACTGTTTGGGAGCACCACGATAACGGGAGACGCAACGATCGAAATGATTTTTAGCCCAGATTCAGATTTTGGAGGTCACCAGTATCTTTGGGAATCGGGAGGAACCGGTGATGGGCAGGGGATCGTAATCGTCGACACCATGCTTTATCTGGGCGTGAATGATTCCAATGGTGCTCCTTACGGAGGTGCTGTAGTAGGAGTCGATTTGGCCCCGCTTTATGGTCCATCAGGTTTTAGCCCGGATGATTATCTTGTTCTTCGCGCGGTCTTCCAATCCGGTAAAAAGGTGACTTTAGGGGTGACTCATTTGGGGACCGGTCTCTCAGCTGTCGCGTCAGATGAATGGAGTGGAAATAGTTGGGATGGGGGTGATATTATGGGGATGGGGCGTTGGTCTGGCGGTCGCGGGGGTGACCGGAATCAGCAACTCTCCACGTTGCCAGGAGCGACGACGGCATGGCCTGGCTTCGAAGGGCAGATCGCCAAGTTCAGTCTATTTGCGGTGCCGCTTCCGGCCACAAATTCTCCAGTGATAACGAGTGCGCTAGAAATCACCAATATCATTTACGATGAGGATTCGGATCGAATCACACTGACTTGGAATACTAAATCAGGAAAAGTTTATGGGGTCTATGCCTCGCCTGACGGACAAGACTGGGCCACTGAAATCGATGATAGCGTGACCTCAGATGGGGACACTGCGACCTTCACTTTTGGTAATCCTACACCGGGTCTTGAGCGCCAATTCTTTCGGGTCGTGGAGTTTTAAGGGTGTAAGCAGCACGAGGCTGGGCGCGGGAGCAATCTCCCGCGCGGCAGATCAATAATCCATGGGAATGGGATCGGTTGGAAGGACTTCATTACCTTCCCAGATCACTTCTTTAGTCTTGGCATCGTAGGTTAAAATGCGCGAACGACTTCCGGGAGCGGGCTTCCGGCTGACTTTAGGAATCCACTTTTTATGCTCGGCGATGACTTTTTCGTAACCGGGCTTCCCGATCAGGTTTACCCATTCGTTTGGATCCTTTTCCATGTCATATAGTTCCTCGCTGCCGTCTGCGTATTGGATGTAGCGCCAGTTCTCCGAGCGGACACCATGGTTGTCGTGGTTATGCGTTGTGATGGCAGGGCGCTCACGTTTGGCTTTGGCGTCTTTGAGCTGGGGCATGAGGCTGAGGCCCTCGAGATGGTCAGGCTTCGTGGCTCCGATGAGTTCGGAAAGCGTCGGGTAAATATCGAGTAGTTCGGCAGGTTGGCTGGAAACACCTTTGGCAATTCCGGGTCCAGCGAAAATGAGTGGAACCCGGGTGCCGTCATCCCAAAGAGTATTTTTACCGGTGATTCCTTTTTCGCCGATGTGCCAGCCATGGTCTGACCAGAGAACGACGATGGTGTTGTCGGCGAAACCATTGCGCTCAAGTGCTTCCATGAGTTTCCCGATTTGAGCATCCACAAAGGTGGTGCAGGCGAGGTAACTCCGAGTGAGGTTCATCCATTCGTTATGTTCTTCGAGCCAACGGAGACGGGGCTCCGGAAGCGACCAATGCATATACCAAGAGAATCGCGGGGTGTCTTTGCGATCGTCGCGTTTGATTTGAGCCAGCTGAGTTTTCTCCTCGGGATGCATGTCGAACCACTTCTCGGTTGCGAAGCAGGGAACGTGTGGAAGAAAAAATCCGGCCGAGAGAAAAAATGGACCTTTGGGTTTTGAATCTAAAGTTTTGACGGCCCATTCGGCGATCTTGTAGTCGCCCTTATCTTTGTCTTGGTGTGGAAAAAGGCCCCAGTCGACAAGCTTCATTTTGCTGGGAGTATCGATGAGCTTTTCCTTAGGGAAGGGCGCTCCAGTGGCGCCGGGCCCAAGGTGGTCGAATTCAGAATCCCCCTTTTTTCTGCCATAATTACCATGATAGATTTTTCCGGCCGAATAAGTGGTGTAGCCGTTTGCTTTGAGATGTTGTGGTAGGGCGGTTAGGTCTTTATAGGGATCCAATTTCCGAAACCAAGGAGCGAGTCCATAGATGCCAGTGGTATCGGGGCGAAGGCCCATCATGAGGCTGGCACGCGAGGAGTTACAAAGGGGTGACTGACAGTGGGCGTTCGTAAAAAGAGTGCCCTGAGAAGCTAGCTTATCGATATTGGGAGTCTTTGCATTTGGATGTCCACCGAGGCAGCCAATCCAATCGTTTTGATCATCGATCGCGATGAAAAGGATGTTGGGCTTCTCAGCGGCGAGGGAGGTGAGAGAGACAAAGAGGGTCAAAAAAGCGATGCGCATGCCCTACTTTAAATAGACTTCGGCAGTGAAGTCGACCCGCGAACTCATTTCAGCTTCCCGAATGCGATGGTTCTGAATCACACCTGGACGTTTTTTTTCCCATTCGTCGACCTGCTTAAGCCATTCGTCAAGTGAGTCAGTTGGGCCACTGAGAGTCAGAATGACGTCGATAAACTGTTGATCCTCGGAGGGATCGATGTGTGCGTGACGAACGTCGATTTCTTTTGGGATATCGGGCAGTTGGCAAGCCGTGGTGATCTGAGCGGCGACAGCGCGGGGGCCCTCCTGTTTCTGGTATCGTTGGAAGAGGAGCATGGCAACCACGGTGGCGAGAATCACCGTAAGGTAGGTCAGGACTTGGCGAAGGCGGCGAATGGACATATTGGGGAACGACTTGCCGAAAGGTAGAGGTCACATTACATCTCTTCAATGATCTATCTCGATAACCACGCGACGACGGCGGTGCATCCTCAAGTGGTGGACGCGATGATGCCCTTTTTGACGGAGCATTTCCATAATCCCTCGAGTGGGTATCGGGCCAGTCGGATCGTGAAGAATGCCATCGCAGAAGCTCGTGGGCAGGTCGCGGAATTGATAGGAGCGAAAGAAGAGGAAGTCATTTTCACGGGTTGTGGAACGGAGTCGAACAATATGGTCTTAAAGTCATTGGCACGGATTTATGGTCGTAAGACCTCGCGAGTGATCACAGGTGAGATTGAACACAGCGCCGTTCTACGGCCGTGTCAGGCAATGGAAGACGTGGGCTTTGAGGTTCATCGTTGCGGGGTAGATGGTGAAGGAAGATTGCGCCTTGATGAGTTCCGTGAAGCATGTGAGGGAGCTGAAACTGGCTTCTCTAGCATCATGTGGGCGAACAATGAGACCGGTGTCATTCAGCCGGTGGGTGAGGCCTGTGAAATCGCGAAAGAGAACGGAATTGCTTTTCACACGGATGCGATTCAGGCGGTGGGAAAGACAACGGTCAACGTGCGTGAGGTCCCGGTGGATTTTTTGAGTATCAGTGGGCACAAATTTCATGCGCCGAAGGGCATTGGTGCGCTCTATCTCCGTGAAGGTGTTCGTTTTGAACCTTTGATCCGTGGAGGCGGGCAGGAGTTTGGGCATCGGAGTGGAACCGAGAATGTGGCTTACGTTGCGGGCTTGGGAAAAGCGGCAGCCATCATGAAAGCAGCCTTGGAGAAAGACCAGCATGCCGAGATAGCGGCGAATCGTGATCATCTCGAAAAACGTCTCTCTGAAGAAATTGAGGGTGTGACTTTGAATGGCTCTCGCGAGCATCGGGTGCCGACCTGTGCCCATGTTTCTTTTGAAGAATGCGAGGGTGCAGGGTTACTCATCTTGCTGGATGAAGCGGGAGTGCAGGTTTCGACTGGTAGCGCCTGCATGACCGGGAAGCAACAACCGAGTCATGTCCAGAAGGCGATGGGAATTTCAGACGAGCAGGCTAAGAGTAGCTTGCGAATTTCGTTCTCAAGCTTTACGACGCGCGAAGATACCGATGAAGCAGTGGAGCGGATTAAAATGGCTGTGAAGAGATTACGGCAAGTTCAGGGTGGCAGCGGAGTAGGGCCCGTTGTCGTTTATTCCTAAATCCTTGCCGGAAGAAGCCGAGCTGTTTTTCACGCTACTTTGGTTTGCAAAAGTGGACTGGTTTTGCCGCAGATCGCTACCAGCGCTCATGCTCGCCATCGGGGTTTCTGGAAAAGTCGCAGGCGGTCTGCCAATTGATCTCACTTGAATTAGGATCCGTTTCGAATCATTCTCTGTGCAAGATGATGATCAAAATTATTCCCCACTCTATTGCTTTCGCTGGTCTGTTGTGTTCTTCCGTGGCTTTAGCCGATAAAGAGCAAGCAATCTCACTTTTCAACGGCAAGGACCTAAAGGGCTGGCACACCGATGTTCCTGCCGCTGATAACAATCCCGATGTTAAGCCCAGCTTTATCGTACGAGACGGCTTGTTGGTGAGTCTTGGCAAGCCGGGGGGGCATTTAATCACCGATAAGAAGCATGCGAATTTTCGTATCGAGCTCGAGTATCGCTTCGTAAACAAACCTGGGAATTGTGGCGTTCTCGTTCATGCTTCTACCCCGCGTGCACTTTATAAAATGTTTCCGGCCTCCATCGAGGTCCAGATGAACAGCGGACACGCTGGCGATTTTTGGTGTATTGCCGAGAATATCGAGGTGCCCAATATGGAGAAGCGTCGGCCGAAAGGAAAGAATCAGAAATGGGGTGGCCAGCAAGGCGATGCGCGCCGTATCCTCAACTTGACTGATAATTCAGAGAAACCGGTGGGCGAATGGAACAAGATGATTATCGAGTGTCCTGGCGACGAGATTAAAGTTTGGGTCAATGGTGATATGGTGAACCACGGCAAAAATTGTACGGTTAAAAAAGGACAGATTGCGCTGCAGGCCGAAGGGGTTGAAGTTGAATTCAAAGGGTTAACTCTCACCAAGCTCAAGAAGCAAGATTCTTAGTCGCTCGCTTCTTGCTTCTGGAGCGTAGCTATCCAAACTTCAAGGCGTGCCTAGCGAACCTATCATCACGACCGGCGAGGTCTTACTTGTCTACAGCGACCGCGCCTATCAGGTCAGCTTGCCGAATGGTAAGAAGGTGATTGCGCATCCGGCTAAGGCGCTCGAAGCGCAAAAAGATAAAATTATCCCGGGCGTGAAGGTCATGCTGGAAATGACGCCTTTTGATTTTGAAAAAGCTCGTATCGCTGAAATTGCTCCTTCTTCCTGAAAATCATGCCTCGTAATTTCATCATCGGGACCGCCGGTCATATTGATCATGGGAAATCTACTCTCGTGCAGACTTTGACGGGCACTAACCCGGACCGCCTTCCCGAGGAGAAGGAACGCGGGGTAACGATCGAACTTGGCTTTGCTCATTTTTCGTTGCCTATTCCTAATACGCAAAACGATACTTTTGAGATCGGAGTGGTGGACGTTCCCGGACATGCCGACTTCGTGAACAATATGGTCGCTGGGGTTGGGTCGATCGACCTCGCCATTTTTATCGTAGCAGCGGATGACTCGTGGATGCCACAGTCAGAGGAACATCTGCAGATTCTCACTTATCTAGGCATTAAGAATTTCATTGTCGCTTTGACGAAGGCTGACTTGGTCGATGATCTTGAGTTCGTTACCGAGATTCTTGCGGATGATTTGCAGGGCACTGCTCTTGAGGGTGCACCTATCATTCCTGTTTCAGCCCCGACTGGACTCGGGATCGACGAACTGAAAGGGGCTATTGCAAACACTCTTTCGGATGCGGCTGACCCCCGTGACTTTGAACAACCGCGTCTTGCGGTTGATCGGGCTTTCTCGCCCAAAGGGGTGGGGACCGTCGTGACTGGGACTTTGACTGGCGGAAAACTCGCGGTGGGAACCCAGCTTACGGCCTATCCCTCGGGTCTCAAGACTCACGTTCGTTCGATTCAGAATCACAGTGCCACGCTTGATGAAGCAGTTCCTGGGATGCGCACCGCTCTCAACCTCCCTGATCTTCCGCTTTCTGCAAAAGGAAAGAAAGGAGTCTCGCGCGGCCACCTTCTTGTCGGGGGGAATCCGGGCGAGGCAACGCTTGAGATTGATGTTGAAATCACTCGCGCTCGTCGTCCAATCCCTGGGCAGACGGGAACTCAGCGCCCTTTAAAATCAAATCACCGAATCTTCGTGCATCATGGTTCAGGCCGCACCCAAGCGCGGGTTCTTTTTCCCGAAGATATCGTGCTCAATCCAGGAGATACGTCGATCGCACAGCTTCGTTTTGATCATCCTATTCATACCTTAGCCGGCGAGCGGCTTGTGATTCGTGAGCTTTCCGGTGAAGCCACTTTAGCGGGTGCTATCGTGTTGGATCCCCATCCGACTCGCCGTCAGTTTCGCTCAGTGCAGCGTCAGTCATTCCTTCACGCCCGAGCGGAAGCACCCAACGACCTTCAGGGGCTCTTGCGCACTCATCTGGAGCGGGATCATTTTGTTCCGACCCATGTTCTGAACCAGTCGCTTCCGTTTTCGGATGCCGAAGTTAAGGCCGCGCTGAAAAAGCTGACAAAAGCCAACGAGATTGTGGCTCGTGGCGAGAAACATTTCGCTTACGCGTCCTATTGGAAAGAGCTTGTTAAAAAAGCATCCAAAGCGGTTCAGGATTATCATCTCAGTCATCCTGATCATGTGGGAATGTCGACTGATCTTCTGAAAAAGAATCTTGGCACGGCGACGGCTGTAAAGGGGCTATTTGACGCCCTTTTGATTCAGTTGTCCGAAAAGAACTTCAAGGTTGCTGATAATATTATCTGCCACAATTCCCATTCACTTGAACTTCCTCCTGAGCTCGAAGCTCCCGCTGCAGAGATCCTCAAAATACTCGACGAATCAGGCTTAGCTCCTCCATTACCAGCGGAGTTGCAAGCGACGCCAAACCATCAGGCGGCTTATAAATTTCTTGCACGGACTCGCCAAATAATTCCCCTCGATCCCAAGGTGACTTTGGGGGGGCAAATCTTCCAAGCGACTCTTGATAAGGTGAAAGATTTCATTGAAACAAATGGGCAAGCGACGGCTTCCGAGTTACGTCAGCATCTCAATACCTCTCGAAAGGTGATCATGCCTTTGCTTGAGCGTTTAGATCGCGATAAAGTCACCCGGCGTGATGGTGATTTTCGGACCTTAATTTAGCTTTTTGAACCGTTCTTTGATTACCGTCTTGCCTAGTTTTTGGATGGTGACTTTAAGAGTTGGTCTAGCCAGTCCATTGATTGAGCCTGCCAAGCATCCCACATCGGGCCTTTGTAACCATTAAGTCCGTGGCCTCCCCGAGGGAGGGGGAGGTATTTTGAAACGACTTTTTTTTCGGCGAGGGCTTGGTAAAACTTTTCGCTGTTGCTAGCGGGAACGACGTAATCATCAATGGCGTGAGCGAGGTAGGTGGGAGGAGTTCTTTTGGTGATATGGAGTTCGTTGGAATAGAGCTCGATGAGCTCGTCACCGGGTTCGGCACCGAGAAGATTTCGGCGAGATCCTTTGTGGGTACCTTCGCTCATGGTGATGACGGGATAGACGAGAATGGCGAAATCTGGACGGCTGCTTTGCCGTTGGATTGGGTCTGTGGTTTTGCTTTCACCAAGATCGTATTTGGTGACGGCCATGGAGGCAAGATGGCCGCCAGCAGAGAACCCGATGATGCCAATTCGATCTGCCTTAAGATTCCAGTCTGCTGCTCGCATGCGGGTCATCCGGAGCGCACGTTTGACATCAAGAAGTGGGCGGAGAGGGTTTCCTTTTGGCAGACGATAATTGAGCACTACTCCAGTGATGCCTTGGGTGTTGAGCCACTTAGCGATGGGAGCACCTTCCCCTTTAACAACCTGTCCGTAACCGCCGCCGGGCGTAATGACGAATGCGGTGCCATTTGGCCTCTCAGGGTGAAAGATTGTGAGAGTGGCGTTGGCCTGCTCGAAGTGATCATTGCCAATTGGAGCTTTTCCCTCAGGCCATAGTTTGATCGTTTCATGAGATTGTTGGGCGAAGAGATCCGCGGTCAGAATGAAGAGGATGGCGAATGTGTTACGAGAAAATTGGATCATTGAAAGGAGGGTGGTGGAGAGGATGAATGGTCGCAAGTTCAGTTTTATTTAGCACACAGCTGGGTTTGAAAAATCGGGAACGGAGAAGGGTATCTTTTTTAGAAGAAGTGGGAAGAAGTGGCGCTATCATTTCCCGGTGGGATTTCGAGGTAGCCAGTGCCTTCAAGAGGGGTCACGAAATCGCCCGAGTTTTGTGGGGAAAGGGAGACCGCCTTCCCTTCAGGATTGATTTTTGCGGGGAGGAATTGAGTGAGGAATGGGTGCTGAGAAATAGGCTCTGCGAGTGGAAACGTTATTCCCGCTTCGTCGGGGGCACCGGTCATACGACGGAGGAGAGGAACAACATAGCGGCGGAAGGTGGTGAGGGTAGAGTTTGGATTGCCAGGAAGAGCTACGATGCCTTTCCAGAAGGCGAGTGGCTTACCTGGGCGCTGTGCAACTCCGTGGAAGAGAGGGTCACCACGAAGCGATTCGAGGGCTGGTCGGACGAAGTCTTTTCGGCCCTTTGAAATGCCGCCGGAGAGAATGACGAGGTCGCATGATTCGAGCGCTTGGGCTATTCCGGTGGTGGTCGCTTGAAGATTATCGGGCAAGTGGTCCCAGCTGGCATCAATAGGCCCCCAATTTTGGATGGCACTCAAAAGAGTGATGCCGTTGGATTGTCGAAGTTGGTGGGGAAGAGGAGTTTCATGAACCGAGATTAGCTCGTCTCCAGTAGTTAGGATCTTGATGCGAGGCAAGCGGGTCACTTTAACTTGAATAGCTCCGATGGAAGCCATCATGCCAAGGTGGCCGGGATTGATTCGAGTCCCAGATTTGATCATGAGGTCGCCGGCTGAAGCATCGGATCCTTGACGGTGAATGAATTTTCCAGGAGTCGCATCACCGTTGATGGTGGCGTGATTTTCGGTAAGTGAGATTTCTTCGTAGGGAATTACAGTATCGCAGTCGGGCGGAATGACAGAGCCAGTCATGATTTGCCAGCAGTGTTTTTCCTTAAGCGGTGGCGGAGTGGGGTTGCCTGCGGCATGAATTCCTTGCAAGGTGAGGAGAGAACTCTCGAGGTCGCAAAATCGAAATGCGATGCCATCCATCGTGACTCGGTCGAAAGGTGGGAAGGGCCGATCTGCGAAAAGATTTTCTCGCAGAACACGGCCGAGAGAATTTTCTAAGGCAACGGTTTCTGTCTCGAGGAGATCGATGTTGGAAAGCATTAGGGATTCGGCCTCAGTGGGCGTGATCAAACTCATGGAGTGAGTTTGGTTCAATCGCGGGAGTTTCTCAACTGTCACTCGCTAAAAAATGAGTTAAGGTTTCGCCGTGCGACTTGCTTTCTTGTTTTTCTTTCTTCCCCTTCTCCAGGCCAAGACGATTCGGGTGGCGACTTATAATGTGGCATTATCGCAGAGCAGCGAGGGTCGTTTGGCGGCGCTGCTGCGGACAGGGACCAACGCGTCGGCGAAGCGGGTTGCGGAGGTTGTTCAGATTGTGAAGCCGGATGTTCTTTTGCTCAATGAGTTCGATTATGATGCAAATGGCACGGGAGCGACCCGCATGAATGATCGTTTTTTCAACGTTAGCCAGAATGGCCGTGCCGCTCAAAATTATCCTTATCGTTACGTGGCGATTTCAAACACTGGAATCCATTCGGGATTTGATTTGGATAACAACGGGGTGGTCGATAGCACGCCAGGTGACCAAAATTATGGGGGTGATGCCTTCGGATTTGGGGAGTTTCCGGGGAAGTTTGCGATGGCGGTTTTTTCCAAGTATCCAATCGATATAGAAGCGATTCGGACCTTTGAAGAGATTCTGTGGAAGGATATGCCGGGGAATTTGATTCCGCCGGGTTTTTACACAGCGGACGAGCAGGAGGTCATCCGGATCTCCTCTAAGAGTCATTGGGATGTCCCGATCGAGATTCTGGCTACTCGTTTTCATTTCTTGGTAAGCCATCCGACCCCGCCGGTTTTTGATGGAGCCGAAGATCGTAATGGTCGACGGAATCACGATGAAATCCGGCTTTGGTCGGACTATTTAACACCCGGTTCTGCTGGTTATCTGAGCGGAGGTCTTGGGGAGGGAGAGAGGTTTGTGATTGCGGGTGATCAAAATGCTGATCCAACGAAGGGCGATAGTGTAAATGCGGCGATTAATCAGCTTTTGGATCATCCGCGTGTGAGCGGTGAATTTGTGCCAGCCCGAACGGGTGAAACTACGGTATCCAATCGCTTTGATACCGCCACTTTTCGGCTTCGGGCCGATTATGTTCTACCCTCGAAGGAGGGGTTCCTAATTGAAGATGGAGCGGTTTATTGGCCCACCAAATCACAGGAAGGCGCTAGCCTCGTCACGGTGTCGGACCATCGACTTGTTTATCTAGATTTAAAATTAGTTCCTTTGATTGATGAAGTGGTTCAAGATCTTTCGGTTGAGAACTCTGACCGAAAATTGGTCTTTCGTTGGAAAGCGAAACGTGAGGTTTCATATCGATTAGAGAAAGCGACAAATCTGGATTTGGATACGTGGATCCGGCTCGATGAAGTTGAAATTGAGATTAATGAGAATAGAGCGACTGCTATTTTTTCTGAGCCGGTAGGTCGATCGTTTTTTAGAATTGTGGCCTATTACGAATAGGAACGAGTTCTTTTAAGGGAATATGAGGAACCTTCCGTTGGGAAAAAAAGAATCGAGGTTGGAAGTTATTAGGTAAGAAATTTTTCCTCGATGAACTTGCGACGACCCAGTTTGCCAGAAATTTTGACCTTTCTCAAGATTCTCAGAAATCGTTAGTCTCAACAGCATGCGGCTTCTTCTGCCTCTTGGGCTCTTGGCGACCACGATCTTTGTTGCTTGTTCGACAACTGCTCGCTGGGCTGGGCGAGATCCAGTAAAATCAACGCTACCCCGCTCTTCTAATTTGAGGCTTGCGAAGGCGAATCTGATTCGGATTTCCGAAGTGGATCGCAGCATCGCGATTGATCTGCGCTATACCCGGGAATCAGCGATCGCGAAGAAGCCACTTTATTCGAAAAATATGCCGGCTTTGCTACGTCCTGAAACTGCAATCAGGCTTCGTAAGGCTAATGAGCTGGTGAAGCTTTATGGTTATCGCATTAAGGTGTGGGATGCTTATCGTCCTCCCAGCGCTCAATTGGTTTTGTGGGATTCATCCGGCCATGATGATCGTTTTGTTGCGAACCCCTTCAGCCAACCTTCGCAGCATTCTTGTGGAACGGCCGTTGATGTCACTTTAATCGCAAAATCTGGTAAGGCGGTTGAGATGCCCACTGGCTTTGATAGTTTTACTCCGCAGGCCGCTGCGGCTTACCAACATCCGGATCCGAAGGTGATGAAGCGAAAGAAAATCCTTCAACAGGCAATGAGGAAGGCAGGATTTTTTCCGCTGCCTAATGAATGGTGGCATTTCACTGATCGTAATTTCCGGAACTATCCGAATACAATCCCGCTCTCTTCCATCAAATCGGCATTTTAGTCCTATGAAGCTTCTTGTATTCTTTCTTAGCTGTCTTTTGTCACCTGCCGAGATCAAGCCTTTGATCTCTTCCTACCTCGGTGACAACCAGCGTAACTTTTATGGGAACCAAGCTCCGTCAAAATTACGGATCAAGTGGAAGACGTATATGGGTTCAGGTCAGACCACGTTTGGGGCCGAGGCTGTTCAGAGCTGGAAGGGCGTGGGTTGGACCGGCCAACCTTTGGTGATTCAGGAGAGTGAAGAGCTCTATCTTATTCAGGGAACATTGAGCCATCACCTCAAAAAAATTAGGGCTCATGACGGAAAGGTGATTTGGTCAACTAGTGTTGGTGATGCGATTAAGGGGACTCCTACTTTTGTTGATGTGGGTGGTCCAGCGGCGACGCGCCACACTCTAATCGTGGGCAGTCGCAGTGGGTTTGGGCAACATTGGCGGCATGGAACCGCCTACAGTCTCCACGGGATTTCTTACACGACAGGGAAAAGATTATGGGCATACAACTCGCAGGCGACGGCATCAATCAGCCGGGACTGCGATGCCTCCGCTGTGATTCTGGGAAGAAAGGCTGCCATTCCTCTCGAGAATGGATACTTCACGGTGTTTTCTCCGGATGTCCGTAATGCGGAAGGAGGTGGAGTATTGCCAAGCCCGGAGATTATTGAACAAACCCGGCTTTTTAAGAGTTCGGATTTTGAGCTTTATCGGAGAGAGTTGTGTTGCGAATCATCTCCCACGATGGTTGGGAATACAGCTTATGTGGCAGCCGGAGTGGGACGGGTCTATGCTTGTGGATTGGGTTTCTTTGGGGTTACTAGCACCAAGCTCGAGATTGGTGGCGATCTCAATGGGACGATGCCGTTAACAAACGACAAGCACCTTTTACTTGGAATCGAGAAGCAGTTTATTTCAGGACAGGGAGGGGTGGTGAAGTTCTCGACTAGCGGGAAAATAAAGTGGTTTCACCCGCTTCCGGATCGAAAATGGTATACGTGGAATGGTGGTCTCGTAGGAAGTCCGTCGGTCAATCATCGATACAATTCAAAGGTTTCAAAAGATCTTGCCTGCTTTGTTGGCATTGATGGTGTGCTGACCTTAGTAAATCATAAAAAATTACAGCCGGGGGTGAAAAACTGGGGACCAAGACGATTAGAGCAATACCCGGCGCCTTTGGTTTTGGATCAGGTGCAATTACCACAGGGTTCGATTTCTACTCCCCTCTTCGTAGGTGATAAAATCGTGGTGGGCTATGACAGTGGCCTAGATCTTTATCAGGTAACTCCGGTCGGGAAATTGGTCCGTTTAGATCGTTTGAAGGGACCGATGTTTGATGCAACTCCAGTCGTCTGGGATGAACGTGTCTACGCGGGATCTAAGGATGGCTTCTTATATTGTCTCGGTAATTAGTTCAGCTGTTTTGAACAGCCTCGTTGAATCTAGCATGGTCATCTTGTTACGCGTGGCGTCCGGGTCTATCTCGTTTTGGATCGATTTAGAAAAGGACGGGAGCTAACGATTTGGAGGATAAGCTCACGGGAAGAATCGTTCTTTTTTGCGATTCCAGTCACGATCTGGTTTACGGTGACTTCGTCGTAGTATTCGAGTCCGCGACCAGTGGCGTAGCTGATAAGTTTCCGTGTCATGTTTGCCGAAAATTTATCCTTTCCCGCTAGGAGGAGCTGTTTGAGTTCCTTCGGTGTGGAGAAGGTGATGTCGCCTGGAAGGGTTGCGGAGCTATCAATGGGTTTTTCATTGGCGTCTTTGGAGCGCCAGCGACCGATCGCATCGAAGTTTTCGAGGCCAAATCCGAGGGGGTCGATGCGGGCATGGCAACTGGCGCATTGCTTAGCTTTTCGATGGCGGTCGAGCTGTTGACGGAAGGTGAGTCCGTCAGCTTTGGTGTCGTCGGCTGGGAGTTCTCCAGCATCGGGCGGAGGGGGTGGAGCTGGGTCTCCGAGCATGGCGTCGAGGATCCAAACACCCCGGTGTACTGGGCTAGTCCTGAGGGGTAGCGAAGTGGCCGTGAGAATGCTGCCCATACCGAGAATGCCGCCACGGTTTGGATCATGCAGTTTGATCTTTCGGAGTTCGTTTCCACTTACGGGTTCTTTGAGCTGATAATGACGAGCCAGAGTTGAATTAGCGAAGGTGTAATCACTATTGATGAGTTCGGTAAGAGGGCGATTTTCACGAATGAGATGGGTGAAAAATTCAATACTCTCATAATACATTGACCGGCGGAGTTCGGGAGTGAAGCTGGGAAAGCGTTTGGGGTCAGGATCGACTTGGTCGATCATTTTGTCGAACTCAAGCCAACGTCCGGCAAAGTGCCGGGAGAGTGCGGTAAACTTGGGGTTAGCGATCATGCGGAGGGTTTGCTCACGGAGGATCTTGGGGTCGCGGAGTTTCCCCTGATCGGCGAGTTTGAAGAGTTCACGGTCAGGCATGGAGGACCAAAGGAAGTAGGAAAGGCGGGTGGCAATTTCGAAGTCGTTGAGCGGCCACTCGTCCTTACCGGGTTCGTCGTGTTCGGCACGGAAGAGGAACCGTGGATTGACAAGAAGGGCGGTGAGAGGTGCTCGCAGAGATTGCTCGAAATCTTTATCGTCTTGTTGTGCTCTGGCAAAAGCCCTGAGAAGTGGGTCAAGGTCTTCTTCGCTGAGTCGGCGGCGATAAGCTAAGGTGGCGTGGTAGGTGAGAACTTGTCTGGCCGCAGACTTCGGGTCGTTCTCGGCATCAGGTAGTTTGAAAATGACTTTATCTTTTAATGCCGGATCAGCATAGACCGAATCAATTATCTTCTTAGCGGCCGAAAGATATTTTTCGAGCAGAGTGGGGGTGGAGAAAAGAGCGTCTGCCATATTGTCGAAACCTTCGCCACCTGCGCCATCAGCCGGGAAATCTTTGGATGGGTTAAAATTAACCCCGAAAAGGTCACGAACCGTGTAGTGGTATTCGTTACGATTTAGGCGGCGCAGAGTCGTGCGTCCGGCGCGTTGGGGGACGTTCCCGGACCTCACGCGCTCGACCACTTCGGAGAGGGCCGTGATCAGCGTTTCACGTTCGGCATCTGTAGGCTGGATATCTTCGTCATCGGGTGGCATTTCTTCGTGCTCAACCTGGTCGATGATATTTTCGAGGAGCTGGAAGTTTTTGAAGGCGTCGTCGATCGAGTCGATTTCGTGAAGAGTGATTCCGCCTTTTTGTTTGTCGGGTCCGTGGCAGGAAATACAGTGTTTCTTGAAAATTGGACGGGCCTGATCGGCAAAGCGATCGGCAAAAGCGGGAGCAACGCAGCTGAAAAAAATAAAAATGGAGGTGAATAAACGCACTTTGGATGGGATACGGCAAGTTTGACACCAATGTATCAGGAGAGATACCTCTTGGCGGTGGCGATAATTTGAGTCATTTTTACGCACCATGATAGCGCGATTTTCTGCAATTTTCTCGATTATTTTTGTTGGGATAGCTTGGGCCAAGCAGCCTAACGTTTTGATTCTTTATGCTGATGATTTGGGATTTGGAGATTTGGGCTGCTATAATAAAAAGAGTCGGATCCCGACTCCGAATCTGGATCGCTTAGCGAGCGAATCAGTGCGATTTACCGATGGACATTCTTCTTCTGGAATTTGCACTCCATCGCGTTTTGCGATGCTGACGGGTCGTCATCATTGGCGTGACTTTCATGGAATTGTGAATGCTTTCGGAGGTTCGGTTTTTAAGCCCGAGCGGCTGACCTTGCCGGAGATGTTAAAGGAAAAAGGTTACAAAACAGCTGCGATTGGGAAGTGGCACTTGGGTTGGAATTGGGATGCGATTCGGAATAAGGAGGTAAGAGCGATCACGGTGCAAGAGGGTAGAAGAAAGAAGCAACAACTCGGGCCGGAAGCCTTTGATTGGACCAAGTCAATTCCGAACGGTCCGCTAGATCATGGATTTGATTATTACTTTGGCGACACCGTTATTAATTTCCCGCCCTATTGTTGGATTGAAAATGATAAGGTAGTAAAAGCTCCTGACACCCTCATGCAGACAGGTAAGTGGAAGAAGATTAAGGAAGGGGGGTGGGAGTGCCGTCCGGGGCCCATGGTGACTGGTTGGGATCCTTATGAAAATATTCCGACAACCACAAAAAAGGGTGTGGATTATATCAAGGAGGCTGCGAAAGCCGAAGAGCCGTTTTTTCTCTATTTTGCCTATCCTGCGCCGCATGCGCCTATTATCCCGAATGATGAATTCGATGGGAAATCAAAGGCAGGGCCTTATGGAGATTTTGTTTATGAGACCGACCACTCGATCGGGCAGCTTTTGCAGGCGCTCAAGGATTCCGGACAGGCCGAAAATACGATTGTCATATTTTCGGCAGATAACGGACCCGAACACTACGCTTATACGAGGGATGCCAAGTTTGATCATTGGTCGGCTCATCCCTTTCGAGGCTTAAAGCGTGATGCTTACGAAGGAGGTCATCATGTTCCTTTTATGGTCAAGTATCCTGGAGTGACGATGGCTGGAACGGTTAATGATGCGCTGGTTTCCCAAATTGATATCATGGCGACCTTGGCTTCGGTGGTGGGTTACGATCTTCCCGATAAAAATGCTGCTGAGGATTCGCACGATCTTTTACCACTCCTGAAGGGTCAGGTGAAATCGATCCGGACGAGCCATATTCACAATACCTTCGACCATACGTGGGCTTTTCGTGAGGGTGATTGGGTCTTGGTGACTGGGAAGAGTGGTCATCACTCGCGAGTGACTAAGGAGTGGTTGAAGAAGCACGATTACCCAAAAACTGAGAGTAAACAGCCTCGGCTTTTCAATCTCAGGGAAGACATTGGACAGCGTAATGATCTAGCCGCAAAACATCCTGA
>JAKMGP010000285.1 GCA_022424905.1 Akkermansiaceae bacterium
CGCGGCTCAGCTGAGTAGCGTTTCACGATAAGATCCCATCCAAATTCGCCGGTCACAATAAATCGATCGTGCAGTGAAACTAATGCGGTATCCAAACCTGTGATGCCATTAGGAGCATCTACAAAAGCTTGCGATTTCTCAAAATCGGTGTGGGGGGCGTGATCTGTCGCAATAATTCTAAAGACGCCATCTTTGAGGCCCTGCAGCAAAGCGGCATTATCTTCTCGCGTCCGAAGTGGAGGATTCATTTTGTAATGGGTGTCGTAATCCCCAATGTCCTCGTCAGCGAACATCAAGTGATGCGGCGAAACCTCTCCCGAAACCTTTGCACCCCGTTCATCACGCCACCAACGGATCGTTTCCATTCCGATCGCAGAACTGACATGCTGAATATGCAACGTGGCACCAGTCGCGTGAGCCAAGCGGATATCTCGATCCATGCAGATTTCCTCAGCTAGCGCCGGTGTGCCTTGAATTCCAAGACGATAACTGACCGGACCCTCGTTCAGAGCACGAGGTCCACAGAGCTGCGCGTCTTCACAATGACTAGCAAAAAACATATCAAACTCCTTGCCATACTCCATCGCTCGCTTGAGCAAGGCGGCATTCGGAACAGCGTCACCGTCGTCAGTTAGCATGAGGATTCCAGCTTGTTTCAACCCGGCGATGGGGGCCATTTCATGACCGGCCCGATCAACTGTGATACACGCCGAAGTTAAGACCGGAATACGGCACTTTTCACCTTGCTCGAGCACCCGCTTAACCACCGTAGGAGAATCGACAGACGGCGAAGTATTCGGCATCATAACCACCCCAGTAATCCCCCCATTTATCGCCGCCTCGGTGCCATCTAAAATTGTTTCTTTTTTCTCCTGACCCGGTTCACGAAAATGCACGTGAGCATCGAACATTCCCGGCATGATAATCTTGCCAGCGCAATCGATCACACGCGCACCCTCAGGAACATCAATGACTCCAACATTCTTGATGACGCCATTAAGAATCCAAACGTCAGCACGTTGCGGGGCATCGTTTTCGGTCGCGACTTCGCCGCCTTGTAAAAAAAGATTCATGAAGGTTCGTTTTTTAAATCTGGTTTTAGGCCGAAGAGCACCGCCATTCGAGTCGCGATCCCATTTTCTACCTGCTGGGGAATGAGACAGCGATCATAGTCGAGCACGGCGTCACAAAGTTCAACCCCCCGGTTAATTGGCCCGGGATGCATAACGTAAATCCCTTTATCGCTAATCTCTTTCAAGCGTTCCTCGGTGATCCCATAAACCGCATGATACTCACGATCACTCGGGTAAAATGGCGCATCCTGTCGCTCTTTCTGCACTCGAAGTTGATAAACTGCATCCGGCCCCCAATTCATCGCTTCTTCGTAATTGGTAAACCGCTTAAAACGGGTCTTCGGGACTAAACTTCCTGGCCCACAAAAAGCAACCTCAACCCCGAGCTTGTCCAGAATCGTACTGGTAGAGCGCGCTACCCGGCTGTGGAGAATATCGCCCATAATTACTACCTTACGGCCTGGCAATTCAGGATAAACTTCTCGAAGAGTAAATGCATCCAGCAAAGCCTGAGTTGGATGAGCATGCGCTCCATCACCCGCATTGATGACTGAAGCATTTGTTTGCCGGGCAATTGCAGCCGGCTGCCCAGAGAGACGATGGCGCACCACAATATAGTCCGCCCGCATCGCCTGGAGAGTATCAATAGTGTCCCGAACTGATTCCCCTTTTGTAACCGAAGAATGAGGGACATCGAAGATGGTGACATCGGCCGAGAGACGTTTCGCCGCAACTTCAAATGACGACAAGGTCCGCGTACTTGGCTCGTAAAACAACATCAAGACCGTCTTCCCCTTCAAGGCCGGGACCTTTTTAACCGAGCGAGTAAAAAGGTCTTTGAAGGGCTCAGCTTGATCGAGCAGATGAATGATTTCCGCGCGGTCAAGTGAGACAATATCCAGGAAATCTTTTCGGGCCATAAACTGCTATTCTATTGAGTAATAATTTCGACAGCATCTCTGCCATCAATCTTTTCTAAACTGACATCAACACGATCCATTCGGTCCGTTTCAAGATGTTCACCAACAAATCGAGGTTCTACCGGGATTTCCCGATGTCCCCGGTCGATCAAAACTGCGAGATCCACCTTCGATGGACGACCGTAATCGAAGAGAGCATCCAAAGCTGCCCGGATCGTGCGACCAGTAAAGATCACATCATCAACTAAGACAATGTGCGCGCCATCGACCGGGAAATCGATCGAACTACTTTGAAGGGTCGGATTACTGCTAAGATGTTCGTAATCGTCACGATAAAGCGAAATATCCAAAACCCCGAGACGAGCTTGCGCTCCGCGCTCGACAAGCCTTGCAAAGACCCTTTCAGCCACCTCATCACCACGACTCCGAATCCCCACAAGATCGATCGCTTGGCCACCGGCGGCTGAAAGAATTTGATCCGCCAGGCGGTCAATAGCCGCCGACATGGCTGCAGGATCGAGGGCAGTGCTCATTCGGTTGAGACTATGCTAGGAAGTAGAGTTAGAAATGCAAGCGACCAATATCAGCACGTCGCTGACTTCCATCAAAATTCACCTTAGCTGCCTCAGCGTGAGCGAGCTCAACTGCGGCCTGACGAGTCTCTCCTCCGGCTACGATTGCCAAGACCCGACCCCCATTCGTAGCCCAATCATTTCCGATTTTTTTCGTCCCAGCATGATAAACTCGGGCATTTGAAATTTGATCCAAACCACCAATAATATCATTCGAGCGAGATGACTCAGGATAACCTGCGGAAGCCAAAATACAGCACACTGACCAATCCTCACTAAATGACAGCAACTCAGGTTTAAGATTCCCCTTTGCTCCTTCGAGACAAAATTCCGCAAGATCCCCCGAAACCAAGGGCATGACCGCCTGACACTCGGGGTCACCAAATCGGCAATTATACTCGATGATCTTCGGCCCGTCCTCAGTAAGCATCAGCCCGAAGTAAAGGAAGCCTTTGTAATTCAAAGCATCCTTCTCCAGACCTGCTACCGTCGGGGCCACAATCTCCTCCTCGATTCGCTTCATCAATTCAGGATCGGCTAACTGACGACTCGCGACGGCCCCCATTCCCCCAGTATTCGGCCCCTCATCTCCTTCGCCGATACGTTTGTAATCGCGAGCCGGAGTAAGAATAAGATAATCCGGCCCACTCACTGCCGCAAAAATTGAGATTTCAGGGCCCACGAGGCACTCCTCGACTAAAAGTCGGCCTGGACCGAACCTCCGCTCCACCATCACCTCCTGCAAAAACTCTTCGGCTGAATCCTCATCAGGACATACCGCCACGCCCTTTCCAGCGGCCAAACCATCAAATTTGAGCACGGTCGGATACTTGCCACCAATCGCAGCCCTAGCTTCCTCGACGTCCGCACAACCCGAAGCCGCACCAGTCGGAATTTCGTGCCGCTGCATGAATTCTTTCGCGAACTCTTTCGACGCTTCCATCTGCGCCGCTGCAAACGGGGGGCCCCAGCAAGGAATCCCCGCTTCTTCGCATCGATTTGCGAGACCTTCACCGGTCACAAGGTAACTTTCCTCCCCCGCTATGCATAAATCGATCGAAGTCATCATCATCCAAGAAATTAAAGAATCCAGATCGTGGGCTTCCACTATTCCGGCGCCCTCTATTTCATGGATCGCCTCACTCCCGGGAAAACAAAACACTTCGGGCTGACTCACCGACTCACGGAGGGCCCGAATCAGGGCATGCTCACGTCCACCTTTTCCGACAACGCAGATTTTCACGCCCCCGAAATAGCGCACCACCGGCACTTTGACCAAGGAAACAATGGAGATTCTCCCTTGCCAATTACTCTTCACCCCTTCCAAATCAGCCCGACATGGTAAATTCCCCCGCACTCGTCGTTCTCGCAGCTGGCATGGGCAGCCGTTATGGTGGCCTCAAGCAAATGGACCCTATGGGGCCCAATGGTGAAACCGTCCTTGACTACTCGGTCTTCGATGCAATCCAAGCCGGATTCTCAAAAGTGATTTTTGTGATTCGCGAGGACTTTGCCGAGGCCTTCCAAACCACCGTGGGAGCTAAGTTTGCCAACCACATCGAAGTCGCTTACGCCTTCCAAAAGCTAGACGACTTACCAGAAGCTTACACTGTCCCCAAGGGACGTGAGAAACCTTGGGGAACGTCCCACGCCATTCTGGCCGCACGCGATGAAATAGATCGCCCATTCGCCGTCATCAATGCGGACGATTTTTACGGGACCGATGCCTACCAACAGGCCGCCAATTTCCTGACTCGTGAACATTCGAGCAGTTTGAAAGCTCGCTATGCCCTTGTCGGTTACCATATCGTCAACACTCTCTCCGATCATGGCGCGGTCAATCGCGGCATTTGCCAAATCGATAACGGCCTTCTCAAAGGCGTCGAGGAAGTCATCGAAATCTCCCGCAAAGACGACAACCAAATCGAAGGACGCGGAATCGCTGGCAACGCTTGCCTCGTTGAGGAAAATGTCGTGGTCTCAATGAACCTTTGGGCTTTCCCTGTTTCTTTCCTCACTGAACTCATGGATCACTTCACCAAATTCCTCGCCGAATACGGTAAAGAACCAAAAAGTGAATGCTATATTCCAACCGTCGTCGATGACCTCGTAAATCGTGGCATCGCCGACTGTCATGTCCTCGAAACCTCCTCATCTTGGTTCGGCGTCACTTACCCTCAAGACAAGCCCCATGTCGTCGAGAGCATTGCGGCACTCATCAAAAACGGCGACTATCCAACTCCTCTCGCTTAACTCGAGCGTGAATTCTTCCCAAAGTTTGATAGAGTCGGGCTATGCCCAAGTCGTCCCTCACCTGTCAGATCACCCGATGGTCTGAAAGAAAAGAAACACCGCTCGACGATATTGTTGCGGTCGAAGAGCCTCTACAAGTCGTGGTCGATGGCCGGCCACTCGCCGTTCTTATGCGAACCCCAGGCGACGATGAACTTCTCGTAACGGGGTTTTTACTCACCGAGGGAATTATCGAGAGGATGACACAAGTCCGCCGCATCGACATCGAGGCCCGAGACAACCACGCTATGGTTTTCCTTATCGATGACCATGAATGCGACTGGGAACGCCTCACCCGCCACCTTTTTTCCGCCTCTTCCTGTGGTCTCTGCGGCAAAGCCACAGTCGACGCCATCTTACAAAACCATCCTCCTATCGGGCAAAAACCAGAATTTGATCCTCTCGTCATTCAAACGGCACCCGATGCCATGCGAGCCGCCCAGGCTAACTTTGATTCAACCGGGGGCATCCACGCCTCAGGAATTTTTTCACAGGAAGGAAAGCTTCTTATCCTTCGCGAAGATATCGGAAGACACAATGCCCTTGATAAGGCGATTGGCGAAGGTCTCATCAAAGAAATCGATTTCACGCAGTGTTTCCTTCTCCTCTCGGGCCGCATCTCATTTGAGCTCATGCAAAAAGCCGTTGCCGCACGCTTGCCGCTCGTCGCAGGGATTTCCGCACCATCATCGCTAGCCGTTAACTTCGCCAAAACTTCGAATCAAACCCTTATCGGTTTTCTTCGTCCACCCCACATGAATTACTACGCCTAAGCTGACAAGTTCTCCAAAATTTCACATTGGGATCATGAAGCATTCATAAAAGCGAACCAAGTTAACGACGGAATGAAACGAGGCATACTTCTTTTTATCTTCCTGATCTCCATTGCGGTTGGATCGGAAAATTCGCCTTATTTTGAAATTGCAGGACATCATGAGATCGATTGTTTCCCTCTTAAGTCATCGCATTCCGAAGTGACTATCACTGGTTCAATCGCAAAGATCACACTGACTCAAATTTACACAAACGAGGGAAACAAGACCATCGATGCTACCTATCTTTTTCCCGCCTCTTCGGGCGCCGCAGTTCACGGCATGTTGATGAAAATAGGAAATCGAACCATTAGAGCGGAAATCCAAGAGAAAACAAAAGCGCGCCAAACCTTTGAAGAGGCTAAGAAACAAAAAAAGTCAGCCAGCCTTCTCACACAAAAACGCCCCAACCTGTTTTCCATGGAAATGGCTACTATTCTTCCGGGCGACCAACTCACTCTCACTCTCGAATACAGCGAGATTTTAAAGCCTAATTCTGGCGACTATGAGTTCGTCATCCCAACTGCGATCGGACCCCGCTATCGCGAAAGAGACACTCCCTCAGATAGCATCGAAAATCACTTCCTTAACGAAGGAAAACAAACGCCCACTCGTTTTTCCGTCAACGTAAACCTCAGCAGTCCACTCCCCATTCAAAGATTGGCCTGCCCAAGCCACGAGCAATCCACTATCACCTTCACAAGTAAAACTATGGCTTCAGTCAATCTTAACGAAGCTGAGCCTGATCGCGATTTCATGATCCGCTATCAATTATCTGGGCCAAGAATCCTAAGCGGTCTTCTTTCCCACAAAGGAAGCGAAGAAAACACCTTTCTTATCCAACTTGAGCCTCCTCGGGAGATTAAGCCCCAGGACATTCCAGAGCGCGACTTCATCTTCGTCATCGACGTGTCGGGTTCCATGAAAGGTTTCCCTCTCAATCTCGCCAAAGATCTTTTCAGAGAGCTCGCCGAAGAACTCCGCCCTGAAGACCGATTCAATATGCTTCTCTTTGCCGGAGCCAACAAAGTTCTCTCCGGCAAATCACTGCAAGCCACCAAAGCTAATATCGAGCGCGCCATCGACTTCCTCAATAGCTCTGATGGCACGGGAGGGACTCGCCTTTTAAATGCTCTAGAAGAAGCTCTTGAACTTCCTCACAACCAAGACCATTCGCGCTCCTTGATTCTCATTTCCGACGGCTACATCAAAGCCGAAACTAAAGTCTTTGACCTCATCAAGAATAAAGGGAGTGGAACCAATATTTTCCCACTCGGCGTTGGATCAAGTGTCAACCGACATCTCCTCGAAGGCCTCAGCCACTTCACCGGTCGTGACCACTTTATCGTGACGCACTCCTCCGAATCAGACACCGCCGTCACGCGTTTCAAAAACATCATATCCACTCCAGTTCTGACTAATATTCAAATCACCTCGGAGACTGTCACCTTGAGCGATCTTCTCCCAGCTCGCCAACCCGACCTCTTTTACGGTCAAACTCTCTCACTCGTTGGAAAATGGCAGGGGTCAGGAACCATCTACATGACTGGAACCACCGGAAACGGAGAAAAACTCACGCAAAGCTTTGAGATTCAAAAATCATCTACCCATCCCTCTCTTCCGACCCTTTGGGCAAGGACAAAAGTTAAGGAGCTCTCTGACTTTGCTCAACTCACTGACCGTGGCACCGAGAAGAAGCAAGTCACCGAACTAGGGCTCAAACACCACCTCCTCACTCCCTTTACTTCCTTCGTCGCAGTCACGGAAGAGATTCGCGAAACCGAAGGCAAGAGCATCTTGGTCAAACAGGCCAAGCCTCTCCCTCTGGGAGTTTCAAATTCCGCTAAAGTCGAAGGAAGTGGGTCGTCCAACAATATTCCAGAACCATCATCAGGACTACTTATCTTATTGGTGGGGGCCCTAACCCTATCTCTTCGGATTCGCAGCTAACCTTTACCTCTTCAACTTCCATTATAGTTTTATAACATCATGAGAACTAGAAACATTTCGGTCGTCTACTTGGTGCCAACGAATTTGCACCGTTGTTCTTCTTTTCTTTCGATCACCTGAGAAACAGGTGCAGCGGACACGTCCACTTTATATTAGCTCATCTTTTAAAAGTCCTAATCACGAATCGTTGACCCCTAAAATCATCACCTATCCCCATTCAAACAGAAGCCTCAGAAAATAATCATGAACGAACCGCCACCAATCCCTAAACAGGAACCCATAATACCCCAAGTAGACACCTCTCTAGCCTCGGTATTTGAGGGCCTTCTCAAATCACCAAAAAATCTTATTGCTGGGATTAACGAAAGTAAGACATCAGGTTCCTTCACTTCAAAGCTCCTGATTCTCGCTCTTGTTGGCTTTGTCATTTTCGGGGTCACGATGGGAAGTTTTTCATTCCACGAACAACTCTGGGCAGCTCCGTTAAAAACACTCCTTGGCCTTACCTTCAGTTCTATTATTTGTCTGCCCAGCCTCTACGTCTTCTCCGCCTTGACCGGAACCTCGCTCGGGATCAAAGAGATCATTCAAGGAATGGCAGGAGCGCTAGCGCTCATCGCAGCTCTTCTCCTCGGCTTTACGCCTGTCCTTTGGGTCTTCTCGCAATCAACGACATCCGAGGTATTTTTTGGATTACTTGTTCTTACAACTTGGTTAATCGCTCTCTTTTTTGGCACTGGCTTTCTCCTCAAAATGCTTGAGCAATCCGGCACCGAAAACAGAGGACCATTACGGGTATGGATCGGAATCTTCCTCCTTGTAACACTTCAGATGTCGACCACTCTCCGCCCCCTGATCGGTCGATCAGAGTCGCTATTCACGACTGAGAAGCGTTTCTTTCTGGAGCACTGGGCCACCACCATGAATGCACCTTCACGCAGTCCCCAACAAGACAATGACAAGCCGGCTAAAACCACCCAAAATAGTAGGGCCAATCAAAAAAGCGGGACTTCAAAAAAGAATCCTTTTCTCGGAGACTAGAGTTCAGAGTAGCCCCGCCAGCGTGAAGTTGAATCTTTACCGAAGGCAACATCATGCGCGATGATCTTCTCCTCCGTGAAAAGAAACTTTCCATCAAAACTCTCCCCATTGAGCACCTGCCTTAGCCAGTAAGAATCGTCCTCCCACATTTTTTCGAAAGGAATCTCGTCAATCTGGCACCAATAAGGATTAGCCTCGATCGTTGCGGTCGGTGTCCCAGTAAATTTGGTCGCAGTGTAAACGTGACAGTGGATATCAGGCAGGTCTGACATTGCGAACCATAGCTCACCACGCTTAGTTGGATCCGAACAAGTAATATGAAGCTCCTCTTGACACTCCCGAATCACGCATTGCTCGGGAGTCTCGCCGGGATCAATCTTTCCACCCGGTCCATTAATCTTACCTTGGCCTATTCCGGTTAGCTTCTCAATCAAGAGGACCCGATTTCCTTGATGAACGAACATGAGGGTCGCATGGATGTCCGGCTTCCAAGTTGACCAGTCGGGAATTTCGATTTCATGATTGGGCATAAGCTACGCTTGGGAGGTTGCGATCTCTGTGAACATTGTCAATCCTCCCAAAAGCACGAGGACTTGTGACTGTCTGTTGTAGAAAACTCAGGAAACCAAACCGCTGTAAGAAGCAGCATCCATGAGGTCGTTAACCTGATCGGGGTGATTTACACGAATTTTAAAGATCCAACCAGTGTCATAGGGGTCGACGTTTATCTTAGCAGGATCGACAACAAGGTCGGTATTAATCTCGATTATTTCACCGGCGATCGGTGCATAAATATCGCTATTTGCCCTACCACTTTCAACAACCCCAATCGGAGAGCCTTTATCGATATCGCCCAAATCCGGTAATTCAACGAAAACTACATCACCCAAATCTTCTTGGGCATGATCAGTAATCCCAATCGTAGCGATATCGCCTTGAAGTCTTACCCACATATGATCGCGGGAGTAATGAAGATCAGCTGGAGAAATCATAATGGAAGAAAGTATCGTAGAGTTTTTAATTATTCTCAGTAAAAGAGCCTTTGGATTACTCGCACGGAGATCCAACCGGCCCGCGTTTTGACAAAGAATCCGTAGGGCTTCCTACCAATCCCAATTGGTTAAGTAAGCTAGACTAATCCTCCCGTCAAGTGTCGGAGGCATCTCCCCCTTTTTTGCGCAGTAGTAAGTGACATCCTCGACTAGGAACCATCCTGTGTAGGAGAGATCAAGCATCCAACGGATACGCTAAATTATTGGCCGGCTCAGATAATCAATGAATCTGTTACTGAGATTCCCCTTCCTCAAAAAAAGAATACAGAGGCCAAAGCTCCCAGTGTTCTCGATCGAAGGGAAGCGGCCTCAAAAACCTATTTACACCGAAATATTTTGAGTCGTGATGGAGCTTGTCAACTTGGTGATCTGCGGGTTTCTTTAACCACCGATGGGATTGAACGTAAATCTTGAAAAAAACTTCTCATGGCTGGCATTCCCTGGCCTCATTCGAGCTATCGTCATGCTTCAAAGCATGGTCTTTTTTGTCATCCTTATTAAGCCAGAGACGGCCAGCTACTTCATGGTCACACCTGAAGGCATCGCAAACGGTCAATATTGGCGATTAATTTCTTGGATCTTCTATCCCTTTGTCGATCCAAACAGCTATAGCCCTCTTTTTAGTGCCTTCTTTATGTTCATCATCTTGAGGATTTCCTTTCTCTTTAGTGATTCACTGGAGAATGCGTGGGGCGAATTTCAGGCCTCTCTCTATGTTTACACTACGATTATTTGCCAGACCTTGGCTCTCTACCTTTCGGCTACGGGATTTCTTCCACCTGCTGCCCTCACTAATCAGATGTTCTATATCGCGCTATTTTTTGCGTTTGCGACTCTTTTTCCCAATGTAGAATTCCTTCTTTTCTTTGTTCTTCCAGTAAAAGTCTGGATCTTTGCAATGATCTCACTAGCGACGATTCTTTTTTCATGCCTTAGCTTCCCGCCCCTCTTTCTGACCTACGGCCTCGCGTTTTCCCCCTACCTTGTCTGGGCGATCCCCCGCCTTTATCACTGGCGTAAATACAGGAACCAGGTAAATGCTCGGCGAGTTAAATTCCAGTCAAAGAGCAACGACAGCCAGGGTCAAACACTTCATCGATGTGTTATTTGTAACGAGACCGAGCTGAGTAATCCCCAACTTGATTTCAGGGTCGCTGAAAATGGAGATGAGTATTGTCTGGACCATCTTGGAGATGATGGCAAACCTACAGCCTCATGAGCGAACTGCAGTTCTCCCCCCGTCCAAATAAGAAGGAACTCGACGAAACGAAAGCTTTCGCACCTAAGTTTGATGACAAGGGTCTTATCGCAGCGATGGCGATAGACCATGAAACACGCGAGCCCCTTATGTTGGCGTATATGAATGAGGAATCGCTTAAGATGACAATCGAAAAGGGTGAAGCCGTTTACTACTCTCGCTCACGCCAAGAGATTTGGCATAAGGGAGCGACCTCTGGACACACCCAAAAACTTCATGAGATTCGCACTGATTGCGATCAGGATGCTCTCGTTCTTTACGTCACCCAACAAGGAGCCGGAGCCTGCCACACTGGCCGCCGGTCCTGCTTTTACCGAGCGGTCAGCTTCCCGCAGAACAACCCAGTCGACCTCGATTTCGTGGACGACGAAAAAACTTTTGATCCAGATTCTGTTTACGGCCAAAAGTAGGCGACAGAACGGCATTGATGACTGAGGGTGCCACGCCCAAAATGTCTACTGCTGGGGAACCGAAGCCTCCAGGACTGTCGCTCCTTGCTCTTCGCTCATCACGAGGACACTGAACTTGCGAACCTCACCGATTCCGGTAGTGCTCACGCTAGCATAGTCAAACTTTCCTCGTAGATCGGTGTAACCATCTTTGAAGAACTTTACCCCTTGAGCGGTATCCGCGTAAACTTTCACGTAAACCTTAGGCAAAGGCTTGCCGGTCTTTTTATGATGTACGGTGAGCAAACCCATCGAATCGCTGAGAGTCGTCTTCAACTCATTCGCATAGACTGCAGCGGAAGCTTTCTTACCACCCCCAATCACCTCAACGATAACATTACTTGCCTGATATTCAGCAGGAAGTTGGAATACCTTCGCTCCCCTCTTACCTTGTAGCTTCATCGATATTGCCTTGTTTGGCTGAATGATCGCAAAACGCGATGTTCCACTCGAAACAAATGGATTAGTGCTAAACAAAAACTCCAAATCCATCTCGTAATAATTAATAGTCACTTCGGATACATTTTGGAAATCCAGAGTCGCTTGAACCCCCTCTACTCCAATACTCAAAGAAGGCTCGAGAGCCGCCGCCAATTGTTGTTCCTGCTCGCGATCTCCTTCTTTAATTACTTCCGGCTGCGCTCCCTGGACCTCGTTAATTTGAGCCGTTAAATCAGCAAAACGATCGCGCCAAAGATCAACCGGATATTCCTTATATTTGGTAGCGACACGACGAGCCTTAGGAAGGTCAGCTTCGTAGAAAGCTCCATAAGCTTGAAAATAATCATATTGCATTCTGGTTTTCAGATTCGCGGGTTTGACCCGTTTTAAATGAGCCAAAGCTTCGGCAATCCGATCCTGAAGAAAGAGATAATAAGTGGTGGCCAAATGATCGAGATCATCGAGATCTTTCTGCTGGCTGAGCATCCTAAGAAATTGCGAATACTGGCCACGAACGATGGGATTAAGGATTCGGTTTTCACCTCCTAAAGTGTGAGCGCGATTGTTAATCAATGGCCTGTATTCAAGATGCTCGTAGCGACGCCGATTGACCGGATCAACCGTGATCAGATCACATGAAAGGGCGACCCCGCATTGATCAAGAAAACGCTCCTGCATCAAGAGTAGCTGAGCAACCCCCTCTTTGTGATTGTGCGCCACTGAATACCCCTGGATCACAGGATGATAGAAACCACGAACCTTTAAGATCTGTAGCACTTCCCCGAAGAACTTTTTACCTTCCCGGCAGCGCCATGCTATTTTTGTAAGATCAATCGCATGTAGGTTTTGTTTCTCTAGGTATTTGAGAACGTCAGCCTCTTCACCCCACTGACTCATCCAAGCCCACGATGTCTGATCGATACTCGTTGGCTTATCAACCACCTTGAAAGTAAGTCCATCAGCATGAGCAATCACTGAACCAGACTTTGACAGATGAGCCGGATAGATCATGAATTCGCCAGAAGCAGGGAAATAGAAGGCAATCTCAAGGCGATGAGTTGAATATGGTTCAAGCTGAACCCGCTGGGTTGCGGTGGTTCTAAGCCCCCGAACTGGGATTGCACCTTTTGGAATCTGCGAAAGAATATCAAGCCGCTGACGCGCACTGGTTGGGTTGGTCACAACCACTTGCGCCCCATACACAACCCCTCGAACAAATTCCTGAGTGATAAATTTGTCGATTTTTTGCCCATCTTCCATTCGGAAGCGATCATTGAGCTGAAAATAACTCTGACTCACCAGAAGAGGTGGACGATTATCGGCAATCCCAGCTTCCTTCACCTCACGATGGAAAAACAACACGTTCCCACCAGCCGTGAACTCGAAAGCTCCCTCTTCAATCTGATCTTCATGCTTTGGTGCCTTGAATGGCAGGTCAAGGAATGACAATGCGAACATCATTTCCGTGAAGCTGCCTGAGACTTCTCCTAGATACTGCGAACCAAAGCCTGAGCCCATTCCATGCCTCGCAAGATCCAGCCAGAAACGGTTCTCAGTGACAAGTTCATAGGTCTGCTGACTTTGAGGTAGATGGTAATAGTTGTTTTCAGCCCATTCCTTGGTCTGCTCTAGAGCACGGTAGGCTTGCTGTACTTTTTTGAACCCCTGCTCCAAATCCGCGGCAAATGGATCAACCGCACTTCGCTTCCTTTGGGCGGAAAATCGGCTCTCTACCTCTTTAGAAGCATCCTTCTGTTTTTCAAGCTGCATCCCCGCTTCTTCGGCCAAACCATCACTAGCCTCGGCAAGACTTCTACCTAATGACCGATTCACTGAGTTAGCCGTGGCTCTTCCATCAATCATGCCCAGCTTCTCTCCTGCATAAGTATCACCAAAGGCACCCCCCCCCACACCAGCTCCAAACCAAAGCTTCGACGAGTCAAGATTTGGGGGACGCAAAGCCAATCTATTTTCGAGATCTAAACCGAGAGCTGCCAACCTCTCACGATCAGATTGCGCGAGTAAAATGCGCTCTACAACATTAAGTCGTGCATATTCAAACGGCTGATAATATTTAGGTAATGGATTCCCCAAAAGGTAATCATCCATAAAAGTGAGGTCTTTTTTGTTAGCAAGATGAGGAAGCACAACCTCTTTGAAAAAGACAGGATCTTTACGTGAGATGAAAAAGCTCAACTCATGGCAAGCGTATTTAGAATACTTTGACTGCTTCTCCTCGACCGCCAAGCTATCCCACTCGGCAATAAAGGAAAACTCCCTCAACGTTGGATCATTTTTGAGAGTTAAAAAGTAACGATGAACCGATCCCAAATGATCATAAACTTCGAATGCTGAATTAAGGAGATCAGGGATCTTCAGCGTGCTTCCCTTCTTCAAGAGAGTAACCTCCTCCTGCTCAGTAAAGTGACGCTTGGGGTCCAACGCATTCGTCAGAAGACGCAAGTCACGAATCTTGGTCTTTGCGTCCGGTAAAGAGACGCTGCGATAAGTTGAACCCTCTGGATCAATCAAGAGAACGTGAACATGCTGACGATCACCAAAGGTATCAATCTTCATGCTGATACGACCATTTTTGTTCGGGACTAAATTTGGGATCACAACAGGATCTCTTCCTAAAAACTCATAGGACGAAGAGCCAACCGCCCTAGCTTGAGCTTTTATATTTTGGCGCGCCAATTTGTTGCGTCCCGCTGGGGAAGCAGCCGGAACTGGCTTGCGATTAAATTTATCGCCAGCTCTTAACAATTCCCCACCCGACTCAGTATCCCGAATAGCCCATGGATTCAGGAGGATCTCGGGACGACTCAGCATATTACCAGCAAACTTTTGAGCATCCCGTCGCTCCAAAATATAACGTAGTTCGTCACCTAAATTACGCCCACTAATGTAAAGGCTAGGAAGAAATCGTGCCATTCCAGTTCGAAGTCCTACCCTTTGAGAGCCACCGATGGCGGCAAAAGGATCATTCTCTGGAATAAATCTTGTCGCAATGACATGCACACGAGTCAACGGATCCAAACCACTCACATCAATCTCTAAATTCTTATCATTGGCTTTAACAGATTTTATATGTGAGGCCTGTCTTGCCGGCAGCTCAAGCATGCGAGCTGAGTTAAACAGGTAACCCTCCGAAACCATACCCGATCCAACAAGCACTTTTATACTCTGGTTCGAGGGCTTCAGAATCAGGCGATAATCACCCGGCGAAAGAGTCGCGACCAAATAACCATCGATAAATTTGAGCCGGGAGAATTCATCCGCAACAAACCCCCCGGACCGCAGGGAGTATAAAGCCACCTCACGTCGATTCAAAGAACCTACGAACGGAACTTTAAGTTGCTGATTTTCGGAAAGTGTAAAGCTTCCAATTTGATCCCTCCGATCATTTCTAAGAATCCATGTTCTCGATTTCCCACTGGGCGCTTGCACCGTGAGGCTTGATATCCCAACTAGAGCACCAAGATCTAGGCTGCCTCTTTGGGTGGTCTTTAGAGTGGTTTTCCGCTGATTCTTAAAAGATTCGTGATTGAATGTCACATTAAGATTCTGCCCGGCAATTGGTTCAGCATTCCGGCCAAAACTTTCGATGCGATATTTCCCATCAATCTTACTCAAGTAGAGGTCTCCGACAACGTCACTTTTGAGCACCTCGTTCACCTTAAAGGACCTAGAATCATTCAGTTCAACAATCTCACCACCTCTACTTGCGACCTTCATTTTCACCCGAAGGGTGATCACCAAATTTGCGAGACGATCTGGCACTCTAAATTCATGGACGAATTCGCGATCACCCATCAACTTGAGATCTTCAACGGTCATCCTCGCAGGCAATCCTTCTAGATCGGTCGACTTCAATTCCAAAGCAGCACTTTCAATCTCACTGAGTGAAATCGTTTGACCCGCAACTTCCAAAGTTGGGCGGAGAATTAAACGCCCCTTACCACCGCTCCGAAGTGACTCTTGATCAAGGTGCATTCCTGCCGTTATCCGATATTCTTCCCGCGGCAGAGCCAGCTTAGCCATCGTGGCATATCCGTTAGAGTCCTGAATCACGACAGAACGAATTCCTGGACTATTGGAAAAAGGGATCACCAGACGACCACTTTTATTGCTTTCATATCGGTTTCTCCCGATCCAAAGGGCCGCCCCTTTTAAGGGCTGATTAGCCTCATCAAGAATCGTAACCAACTCTCCCAGCGGAACTGTGCGATTGATTAATCCAAGTGCCCCTTTCCGAATGATCGCCCTACTACTTTTGCCACCACCAATAAATTCAATGACCCACAAGCCTCTACGATTTGGGATTCCCGCAATCTTAAAATCCTTTTCCGTCTTTATCTGAGGCGCTGCATCAAATTCATGAAATTCGCGAAAATTCGCAACTAAACCATCAAGGTCAATATCAGTGCTGACCTCGTTTCCAAGACTGCGATAATAGTTTAAAGTATTAATCTCAAAAACTTTCACAATCAGCTTGGGCACGTTTTTAAGATGCACTTTTAAGATTACATCATCCTCAATTGCGTAGCTTTCCTGATTCGTCGTATCAAATTTGATCTCCACCCGATCTTTCAGAGCTTGGAATTCCGATGGACTTAGTAAGGCAGCCCAATCTGATGGCTTGCCAATTCCGTTGGTAATCTTGCTTTCAGCAAAAACACGCCGAAGCCAACTTTCACGTAAATAAGGCGCAAACTTGGTCGTGTCCTGATCCTCTTTCAGGAACTTTAAAAGATAAGATTTCACCAAAGGCTCATCACCCCCTTGCGCAGAAGGAAGAGTTGTCACCTTACGGTAATCCCGCCCCAAATCGGCAGGATGACGCCATAACACCGGTTCTTTTTCGCGCCACTTGGGATTCAAGTAACTGACATTTCGAGGCAGAGCTAGGTAATCCAAAAACCGCTTCTCATTCTCTTTCCCTTGCACCCGATCATGAATGAGGCGTTGATAAAGAATGTGGACTTTCAGTGAATTAAACGAAGATGGCAAGGTGGCGACGAATTTTTCAGCGCGAGTTAGATAAGCCTCACGAACAGCCGGCGATGCGGCCATAGATTCATCGGCATTAGGAAGAAGCCGAGTCATATAGGTTTCCACAAACGCAGCTGAATTGATCACGTCAGCTTTTAATGCTAATAACTCTTCAAGCTGAGCTTTCGTCAGCAAACGATGAATTCGAAATTCACCAAAGCCCTTACTTTCTTTACTCTTAAGATCAGTATGAATTAGCGAAATCAACCTGGGCAGATCCGGAGTCATGGAACGGGAAAGGAGGTCTCGCAGCTCAGAAGTCGACAACTTAGGATCCCCTTCTAAAAATCGGTAAAACCCCGAGGTTTGAAGATTTTGGAGCGAACTTGAACGCCCCAAGGCATCATCAAGAAACGCTTTCCAAGAGACGAATTTTGGATTCAGAGCCGAAGGGTGTTTTACTTCTCTCGATTTACCTTGCTGCTGATGATTAAGAGTCAACCCCATTTCGCGCCGCAGATAGGCCAAAGTTGCCTCGGGGTCATCAGAATATCGAAACAAGGCTTCACGGTTCTCAATCTGCTTCCTTTTGCCAGAATTACGAAAACGGTTTTTCCACTCCCCCAGAATACGATTTAATTCCTTGAACTTCCTTTCATTTTGAAAATGGAGAGCGTGGTAGTAATAATAGTCTTCGGTTCCGGGAATTAAAAGCTGTAGTGCTTTCTCCCGATCTGAAGCCAAGGCAAAATCTTCAATGAATCCTACATCCTGCTGCGCTCTAAGGCTGGAGCTCTGACTCACAACGATGAGAGCACAAAGCGCAATAATCCAGCGCCGGCATATCCATGGTAATTCAATTTTTTTCATAAGTCCTATTGTTGGCCAAGCCCATCAGATCAACGCCGCAATTTTCGGGTCAATATCAAGGGGGGGATTCTACCAGTAAGGACTCGCCAGCTGAAGACTTCTTAGAAAAAAATCCATTTTTTCACATTTCTTGAAAATGAGTGGTAGATGTGAGTTCTTGGGGCCCCAAGAAGGGAGATTTATCAATTCCCTGAAATTGAGTGCATCAAAAACTTTAGTGAACATCTTGGTGATTCTAGTCTGTAAAACAGAAATGGCGGAAGGAGGGATTGTCTACCCTTAAGGCACGACACAGGCTAAAGCCTCCAAGAATAGCTTCGTAGGCTTAGCGAGGTCTCGACCATCAATTGAGGTGACAGCTCTCAAGCGCCGCAGTGCATTACTAAGCCAAATCTCATCACAACTCTTCAGGTCAGCCATTGCCCACTCCACTTCCCGAACCTCGATATGCCGCATGACCTCTTGCCGCATCACTCCCGGAAGGCAGCCAGTTTGAAGAGAAGGAGTGTAAATCATCTCGCTCTTCACGAAGAAGAGGTTGGAAATACAACCTTCGCAAATTTCCCCCCGTGTATTTGGTCGAATCACTTCGTCAACACCAGACTGGCGAAGAATAAACATATTTTCAGCATACGAAGTACACTTAATTTGCGCCAGAGGGCTTTGTTCATTTATCGGACAATCGGAAGTCACAACATGGATCTCAGCCTGCTCTTCCGGCAACGATTCAGCCGAGATTAAACACCCCTCACCTAGGGTCACCCTAAGTCTTGCCGACAATAACTGATTGGCCACAATAACCCTGCGTATCCAATCGAGAAGAACTAACTGGTCAGGAATTATTAAGCCCAATTTTTTAGCAGAATAAGCCAGTCTCTCAAAATGCTGATTCCAAAGACACGGCTCCCCCTTGTCTGTACGAATAGTTTCGAAGACACCTTCGCCACGCAAGAACACCCCATCCGAAACCCGAAGGGTGAATTCCCCTCCTTCGAGCAAGTGGCCATTCCAAGATACGATCATGGACACACCTTTAGCTTCACTTTAAGAACTCAACAAGCCTTGAACTTCCTTGCCCACTTCCATCTCGCACAACCTACTGACGGATCACGAATTGGAGCTTTACTTGGCGACTTTATTCGCGGCACCCCAGAGAGCCTGCTAACTCAATTGCCACTCAAGGTGATTGATGGCATCATTCTCCACCGTGCTATCGATCGCTTAACCGACAGTCACGAGATCTTTTTACAATCCAAAAAACTCCTCAGCCGACCAAGACGACGTTTTTCAGGAATTATCATCGACATCTACTTTGATCACTTTCTAGCGGACTTATGGTCAGAATTCTCCGAGGTATCACTCCCAAATTTCACAGCCGAGATATACGCAACACTTAGACGCCGAGCTGACTGGATCGGCCCCGAGGTGAGCGAGATCGCTAGGCGAATGCAGGCAGAGAACTGGCTGGCCGCATCTGCCACCATTCCTGGCCTCGCCCTGACTTTCCGTAAAGTCAGTCATCGCCGCACCTTCCTAACACCACTTATCGGGGCCGAAGAAGATCTTGCGAATCACTATCAGATTTTCAAGACAGCATTCCGCAACTTTTATCCCGAAGTGATGTCGTTCGCTTCTGAGAGAAATCCGGGTGGTCCGTTGAGCTCACCATAAAAATTCCTGCCCGAGATCAGACCGATCATCTCGAGTTCCATCTTCAAAGATTCACGGGCAGGTGGAGCACCCACCATCGACCTTCCGCACTGAGTAAAAGTGGCGAAACCAGCTTCATCTTCACTCCGTGAGAGTAAAGTAAGTAGCGGACGACCAGCTTCAGTCTTTAAAATTAAAGGGTGCATCCAGCAAGACGTGGGTTTGTAAAACCACGGATGTTTACCCTCTTTAATCCCTCGAAGCTGCCAAAGACAGCGATGCTTCTCATCAAGAAAGACACAGCGCGTTTTGGGGAAATGAGCCGGGAAATCATCTGCCAAACGATCTGATGGTGCCGCTATGGTCTCAGTCCTTAAGCGCCCATCATCAAGCTCAATAATGCCCTTACAATCCCGGCTCAAAACCCGAGCCTCCTCGGCTGACAAAATAACCCCATCGTGGCAGCAGGTTGCGCGACACTTCGCAAGCTCGCAGACCGGCAACGGCTTTTCAAAAGCATCATGATCAACCGCAGCTTCGGCAAGCGCTGAAGCTAGCCCTTTAACGGTCTCGCGAAATATCGTAACCGGTTCTGAAGACAAAATCTGGAACAATTACTCGTCAGAATCTGCAGAAACCTCGTCGTCCTCAGACCTGGTGTGCTCATCCTCTTTTTTGTCCTCTGAATGCTTGTCAGCCTCACCGTGCTTAAAGAGATTGATGGTATCACTAGACTTAGGGGTCTCAGATTCCCACTCATGACGTTCACAAGAACATAACCCAAGAGCAATCATCACCGTAAGAACCGAAAAGACTTTCATCACACAGGTTCGATAGTCGAGGCTGACCGAAATGGCAACCCTGCTTTTCACCTGAAAACTAGATAATTTGGCGAGTATCGAGGTAAGTGTTAGCTAGCATGATCGGAAATTGTTGGGCCGTTTCATCGAGAGTAACGATACCATCAGCTTTAAGGGTTGTAAGCACATCCTGCCGCTCAGCCGCATAATCATGGGCCGCGAAATATCCAAGCGCATCATCAAAATCCATCAAACCTTTGTCCATCATCGCATCAATTCCCGATTCCCTAAGGCTAGCGAGTACCACTACATGCTTTTGACGAAGCTTTTTTAAGGGCTCTCGAAGCTCGTCCGAATCTTCCCCTCGCAAGTTAGTCATTACGACTACCATAGAGCGTCGCTGTTGATATTTGAGTAACCGCTCAGCTGCCTCGGAAAAATCACTCGGAAAAGGAGACGTTTCGTAATCGTATAAATGATTAAGGACTGTCGTCATAGAGCTGGTCCCCTTAACCGGCGGAAGCCAACGATCGGTTCCGCCAAAACTAAGAATACCAACTTGGTCTCCCTGGCGTAAAGCCACGTAGGAAATCAGGAGCATCGCATTCAAACAATGATCAAACTGACTAATTTCCCCATCGATTGTTCTCATTCGGCGACCACAATCGAGCATCAAAATCACTGACTGATCTAACTGCTCCTGGAAATCCCGACTGATCAAACTTTGCCGTTTGGAACTTGCCTTCCAATCGATCTGAGAAAGTGAATCACCCATCTGATAATCACGAAGCTGGTGAAAATCACGACTCAGCCCAGCACGGTTTTTTCGAATGATTCCGGTATGTTCCTGCCGATGGGCCATTGCCATCAAGGCATAACTTAAAACCGGCTGATAGTTGGGATAAACTTTGACTTTTCCCTTATCCCCAATTTTCACACACCTCGACCAAAAACCTAACAATGACGTCATCATGATGTGGGTCTTTCCGAAATCGATCTCTCCCCGTTGTAAGAGAGTAATCGGATAATTCAAGTCAAGGTAGCCATTACCTTTAATCCAACCACGCCACGGAAAGACGTCACATTCACAGCGACTAGGAATACCATCAAACACACCAACATAAAGAGGGCGATTGCTTAAATTTATGATCCTCAATTTCACTTCCTCCTCTACTCCAACTGCCATCCGCCCAGGAAGGGTTCTTTTTGCCAAAGGTAATTTAAAAACCACAACCACAAGCACGTCGAACAATCCGAGAAGCCCCAAGGCGCCACCTAGGACCCCCCACCATCCTGACACTTGAGGATACAAGGAACCAGCCAAACCCATCAAGGTCCAGAGACTCAAAAGGGCAATGAGCGCGCGCGTGGGACGAAGAGGCATTACAGGGAATTAGAGCCGTGGAGCTACCACGGTCTCAAGAGAGGAATTTAAAAGATCATCAATATTCTGGCCGCTAATTGCGACTTCCGGTGCAACCTGTATTCGATGCCGAAGCACCGGCAGCGAAGCCTGCTTAACATCATCAGGGATTACGTAATCACGCCCTCCCATGATGGCGTAAGCCTTCGCGACCTGCACAAGGCTGATTGCACCTCGCGTTCCTGCACCTAAACTCATTCCGTGGAATTCTCGGGTTAGTCGAGTCAGCCGCAAAGCGTAATCAATTACTTCAGGAACAACCTTGACCAGGGAGGTTAAGCGTTGCGCCTCAATGATCGTAGCTGAATCACAAATCTGCTCGACACCACGTGGATCTAACCCTTTAGCGCCTGGAGCGGAAGTCACGGCAGAAACAACCTGAAGCTCTTCCGCCATAGTTGGATAGTCGATGATGACCTTCATCAAAAAGCGATCTAATTGGGCCTCGGGAAGCGGGTAAGTTCCCTCTTGTTCGATTGGATTCTGCGTTGCAAAGCACATAAAAGGAGGCGCAACCGGCAGTGATTCACCATCAATCGTCACTTGTTGTTCCTGCATTACTTCAAGAAGAGCCGCCTGAGTTTTTGCAGGTGCACGGTTGATCTCATCCGCCAAAAGAAGGTTGGTAAAAATAGGACCACGTCGGGTTTGGAAAGACTGACTCTTCATATCGAAGAGAGTAAATCCAGTGATATCAGACGGCATCATGTCTGGCGTGAATTGAAGCCGACCAAACTCACCCCCAAAAGTGCTCGCGAGCGCTAGCACCATGTGGGTCTTGCCAAGACCAGGTTTACCTTCCAAAAGAACATGACCTCCGGCAAGAAGAGCCGCGATAATCTGATTCACGGTATCACTCTGACCGTAGACGACTTTCTGAATCTCGAAACGGAGACTATCAGTGAGTTGACCAACTTTGCTTAGGTCAGGAATTTCAGGCGTGGCTTGGGGGTAGGGATTATTTTCTGTCATCGTTTAAAAAGAATTTGGAGTTTTTGCGCCACCTTTAAGATATGGCCAGGATCTTTAGGAGGATCGGTAGTAAAAGCTTCAACGACTTCATCACGGGACAAACCGGACTCCTCAGCCAATCGATCATAGAAACTTGCAGGATCTCCCTGATGTTCGCTTTCAAGCTGAGCTCTAAGGGGGCGCACGAGGTGCTCTAGTTCCCCTGTCCGCCAAAGAAAGCGGGCCGATGTGATGAGCGACTCACCATAGGGTTGGCGCTTGACTAAGTTATCCCGAAGAATTGGACCAAAGCGTGGAATGCGCATCCAGAGCCACACAACTAGTAAGATAAGTCCCGCAATCACAACCATCCACCCCTTCTTCCAGACCAGCCCAAAAAAGGAGTTTGAGGAACCGTAAAGAAAAACGATTTTGCCGCCGTCACCATACCTCCCCGACAAATGATCCAAAAACTCGGCATGATCTGCCCGCGCAAGGTAAGGGTTTCGGAATGGCCTTGCATGGGCAAGCACAAGCACTTCCCCAGCTCCATAATTCAATCCAACCATTCGAGATTTCCCATCTTCGTTTTGAATCCAATTTCGACCCTCTTCAATATTTAGACCAACCTCACCTTCGAACTCTAAGCTGTGACCACCCCATTCTTCCTCAGTTTTCACCAACTCCCAAGGACGTGAAAGATGGCCTCGATTTTTTGAATCATCCTCCGCTGCTTGGTAAGAATACTGGCTCGAAGAAATCTTAAATTGCTCCAGAGCATGATCTAAACCGGCGTAATCGCCCGGTTCGAAAACCCCCATACCTGAACCTGATTCAGTAAAATCATTCCTATCAGGTTCCCCTCCTTCGATTGTAATCACGAGATTACCCCCTTGATTCACCCAATCCAACACCCGCATCGCGATCCCCTTCGTCTGAAGAAAGGAACCCGGCAAAATAATCATCTGCGTCTCATCATCGTAGTTCGACCAGGTTCGGGAACTCTCAACATCCCAGCCCTGCTGATTAAGATACTTCTCAGCAGCCAAATACGGGTTAAGACGAGCCTTCCCGGTGTAGCCCATTGGAATTTCATCAACCTTTTGGCGTTCTTCATTTTGACCACAACCCAAAAGAAAGAGTAGAGCCACGAAAACAAAATATCTCATTTATGGCCTCCCTCCTGAAATGGCCACTCGTTCCAAAGCTTATTAACGACTTTTTCATTAGGGCAGCGACGCGCGTAGGCCTGGGAAATCCAAGCATTGGTCAACAAGGCAAAGTAAGAAGCACTCGCAATCTCTCCCCTAGAAACGACTCTGCGCAGACAATCCATTTCAGTATCGCTCTCCTCGATCTCAACCAACTGCCGAGTCACGAGCGATGAAATAGCTCCCCGGTAGAGAAGCCCAAGAGCTTCTTTATACTGTCCACTTTCCCACATCTTACGTGCCTTAACGAGAAGATCAGATGGCAGACTTTCAGGCTCCACATTCAGACCCGCCACAGTAGTCACCTTCTTAAGTTCCCCGGCGGAATTTTTCGGACTACCACGGAACATATGTAGATTATGAATGACGATCCAGATCAAGCCAATGATTGCAGTAATCACAATAATCCAAAAAAGAAATTGTCCGATCCCGGCAAACACCCCATCTCCCGCCTTGGAACTTGAATCACTAGATTCTTCTCTTTCTTCATCCTCATAAACCGCGCGAGTATCTATTTTGAATTCCTCCTGATTAAGAACCCTTTGCGCATCTTGATTGGCTTCCACCCGCGCTGATGAACCCAACATCACTAACCCCAACAAAATGAGACCAAGTCTCTGCCCAAGTCCTTTAAACTTCAACTCAATATCCCAACCTTCGGCCCAAGTCCGCGTATTCACATAAAGCCCAAATCCTCCTCCCGTGTAAAACCAAGCGACGACAGAAACCGCGTTGAGATAGCACACGCCTAAAACTACCCAACCCCAATTGGGTAAGAATTTGGATTCTCCTTCCAAAAAAGCATCCCAAGTCAGAAATTCGCTCATTTCCACACCGTCCGGTAACATTAAAAAAGCGAAGTAAACCTGGCTTCCACAGAGTAGAAGCTCCATCAAGAGACAGATACAAGTTAGCCCGATTGCTGAACTCGCACTGCGATATGAAAGCGTTTGATAACGTGCCTTATGACGAGCACCCTCCAAGCCCTCAAGATAGCGGATTGGTAGCACTAATGAACGACTCAATGGCGAACGATAAAATAAAAGTCCGAACACCACACACCAGAAGAGAAATACGAACCCAGCCTTTGAATTTCCTTCATCACCATTATCCGAATGGAGAAACCATCCAAGGGCAGTCAAAATCACACCCATGAGAAGCAGCCCCTTATTTTTAAAAACTTCGTCGGTTAACACCTTGATGCTCTCTCGCCAAGTCGAATGCTCGCCAAACAAACTCCGACTCAAGGGATGAAGCGCGACACATTCCCAAATCGGCTTTAACCACCAAATCAAAAAAATCCCCCATCCTACCGATTGATGGCAAATGCCCAAAATCAGAAGTCCAAACGGATAAACTGAGGTCATCCACCCCTTGAGGAGCGCAATAGAATGTTCGCCAGTCAAGCGGAGCCCCAAATCAATGGCCTCCCACTGCGTGCGGGGTCGAATCTCCGCCGTCACTTTTTCAAGTTCCACGCGCGCCCCCTTCCTACAAAACCAAAATAAAGAAGATGTAGAACCCAGAAAGCAATACCCACCATATATTTAAGATTCGTATCAATCGGTTGGGCCGACCAAAATCCTTCGACCACTGCAGCCAGAGCCGTCATACAGGCACCCCCTATTAGCAAAGGAAGCCCACCACGACCGGCGCGTGTCAACGCCTCGCCTCGCGCGAATTGCCCCGGGGCAAGCAAGGCAAACCCGATCTTCAAACCGGCCATTCCAACCACCAGCATCCCAAGAAGCTCGAAAGAAGAATGTCCTGCGACAAATTTCCAGAGCAACTCTGGATCACCGGCATATTCTACATAACCAACTACTGCCCCTAGATACAGGCCATTGTAAATCAGGAAGAACAAAGTCCCAACCCCGAAAAAAATCCCTCCCGCAAAAATCCGAAAGTCGATGCCCACATTATTATTAATATAGTGGGCGAACATCATAAAGTTTGATCCATGTTCTTGTCGTAAATACTCCACGCTATCTGCTTCCTTTCCATACATTCCCTCAATATCTGCCATCGCCTCGGCGCCCAACAGAGCCTGAACCCACTCGATCTCTTTTCCCGCTGACCACCACATCGCAAAAAAGGGTCCCAGAAACACGAAAGAAACAACTGCAAAAAGTTTCCATTCTTGGCGAAAAGCAGCAGGAAAAGTGCGGAGAAAAAAACGGAGGAACCCCTCCCCAAACGCACTTCTTTTAAGATGAATCTGACGATACCCCACAATCGCCAAACCGTTCAAGCGATCGCAGATTTGTTGGCCGAACATTCGATACTGTGCCAGCGAAAGATCATAACAAATCTTACGAAATCGCGACGGTAGCTTGTGACTATCCAAAGTAGATTTCTTATCTTTTGAGCTTTCCAACTGTAATTCAAAAGCTTTCCAATCGGAGCCGTTTTTATTTTCAAATTCGTACCGATTCATCGTTGTTCCTCCAGCCAGTGTGCCATCCCCATCAACTTCGAAACTCCCTTAAGTCCGAGTTCTCCTGTCATTTTTTCGAGATGATTAGATAACTCCACGCGGCGAGCTTCAGACCACCCACCACTTCGATAACGAAACGCTAGAATCGCCGCTTCCTCCTCCCGATTTAGTGAGAAATTAACAGGAACTTTTTCCAACGGTGGAGGTCCGGGAATGACCGGGTCGATTCGGGGCTTCGAATAAACCACGAGAGTCCCAGCAGCCAGATCACCTAGACGTTGAAACCTCGGATGAAAAAAGACGATAAGAGGCAAAAACGGAAGCATCACTTCAACCCCTCTAATAAAGTTGCGAATCATTGACGCCCCTATCGTGATCCCTGCTCCGGCTTCATTCACGACCCGCAACCCAAGAGCCCGTTTCCCGAGGGTAGCGCCCCAAGGGCCAATTTCAAAAAACACAGGGTAGAACCACCAGATCAGAAAGAAGGCCAAAAGGTAAACCCCCTCCGAAACGGCCTCCCCCAGGACTGGAGAGATCAAATTGATAATCAAATACAAAAAGATCAAAGCGACCCCTTTGATGATCAAATCGAGAAGCCACGCGATTAGGCGCAAAAATGGTCCAGCCGTCCGGAGATGGATTTCCATCCCCTCGGCGAGTTCCACCAACTGGAGAGTATCAATACGCCGCTTTGGATCTAACATCGAACTAGCGTTAGACGCTATCGGGCATCACCCTGACGTAAAGCTCCCATTTAATCAGGGAAAACAATAGCTCTCCTTCCATCGATAATTGTGCGGTCGTGAACATGATAACGAATCCCTCGTGCTAAGGCAGACCTCTCGCAATCGCGACCCAAGCGGACTAAATCGAGCACACTATGATGGTGCTGAACCCGCTCGACTTCCTGCTCAATAATAGGCCCGGCATCGAGTTCTCCAGTCACATAGTGACAGGTTGCACCAATAAATTTAACACCCCGTTCATAGGCCTGCCGGTAAGGATTAGCGCCGATAAATGCCGGAAGAAAGCTGTGATGAATATTAATCATTCGCCCACGGTATTTCTCACACATCCAAGACGGCATAATTTGCATGAAGCGAGCTAGGACGACCAGCTCAACTTGCTGTTCCTCAAGCAATGATTCTATCTCACGAAAACCGACTTCCTTATCTTCGCCCATCTCAACTAAGTGAAATGGAAGCCCCGCGTTCTCCGCAATCTCCTTACAATCTGAACGATTCCCGATGACCGAAGTAATCTCAATCGGCATTTCGCCCAACTTGGTTCGCCAGAGAATTTCGTTGAGACAATGGTCGGTTTTTGTGACCAAAACTGCAGTTCTCATTTTGTATGGCAAGCGGCGAAAGTGCCAGTCAGCTTTAATAGCCCGACCCAAGACTTCAAAACTTGCGATGAAATCTTCAATCGAAACCTCGAGGCTTTCGGTATCAATCTCAAGCCGCGAATAAAAGATCCCACGCTTTTGCTCAGTAAATTGATTGAACTCGACCAAGTTCGCACTGAATTCGGAAGCATGATTAGCAATCTGAGCTACCAAGCCATGTTTGTCAGGACAACTAAGTTTTAAAATAAGACCCTCACTCATCTGGTCTCTTTGGGCTAATAGATCAAAAAGCTCAAGCCCCGACCCTCACAAATCCACTTCGACACCAAAGATAAAAGCGCCCATCATCAGAAATCTATTGATCAGCCGACCTGAAACTCAACTTTGATCTTATTTAGAAAATCTCGTCACATGCGCTTTTGCAATCGCGAGAAAGTCCTCCACGACACCCTTAGCTTTTCCTTGATACATCGCCCCGATAACCAGTGGAGGGAAATTTGGCAAAACAAGAGGCTTCACACCTTTAGGATTAGGGAGATCCGGAATAAAAATCCCAATCCCGACACCAAACCCGCGCACTACAAAATCACGCACCACATCAGTAGAGTTTACCTCTACCGAAACTGGCCAATTAACCTCGTGCCTATCAAATTCCTTTTGAAAAAGTTGCTGTAAAATTTCGTTTGGAGGTAAACCAATTAAGGGTTCTTTACCGATCAGTCCCATTTTTGAATAGGGATCTTTCTCAAGAAATTCTTTCCAGGACTTGGCTCGCGAGTCAGCAGGCACCCAGAGAACTGTCGGTATTTTCAGCAACGGTTCGCTTTTTAAACCCTCCGACATTTTCCCGCCAATCACGCCAATCGCGACGTCTACTTGCTGGGAAGTGACGAGCCCGTGAACATCTGACGGTGCCACCTCACGCAGTGATAATTTAAGTTTCGGTTCTTTTTTCTTCAACTTCTCCAAACAATCTGGGAGATGGTTCCTTAGTGCGGATGCAGTCGCTGCGAGCCGCAAATGCCGACCTTCTTCCCCTCGCAGCTTTTCTTCAAGATCTCCAAGCCCTGAAAAAAAAGGGTAAATATAATCATAAAGTTCCTCCCCTGCCGGTGTCAGGGCAAAAGGCCGCCGATTGAATAATTTAATTCCAAGCTTCTCTTCCAATTGCAAGATTTGACCACTCACCGCTGGCTGTTGAATTCCATAAGGCATCTTTCTCACCGCCGAGGTAATCCCTTCAAACTTTGCCACAAAGTAGAACAATTCAAGATGATGGATATTCATGTTTCGGGAGCCTACCCGAGGAGCTCCATCTATTCAATCAATGTTTACTGGAGAGATATCAGTTCGAAAGGGATCACGATCCCTGCTTGCGACTTTGAGCACAAATGATCACCAACAAAGAGTTTTCCCCATCCTCCGTGATCTTGTTTGGTCATTAAGCTCTTCCTCAAGAAACGATACTCTCGATTCATTGCTTTAATCTATCCCGTCTCCAGTATCCAACAGCTTAGGTTAATAAAAATTGTCAACCTTGCCCTTTGTCCAGAGCCCTCAGCTTTATGACTCTTAGCTCAGGGTTTCTTTGGCTTCAGATTTTTTACATTCGTTGGCAAGTTCGCTTGAAACAAATTTCCAAGTGTCAAAGATCTCCCCGTGCGAATTGTGTTACAGAGAGTGAGTAAGGCCTCTGTCTCGATTGAGGGAAATAAGATCTCCGAAATCGGGCCAGGCTTACTTATTTTACTGGGAATCGAATCTTCTGACGATCAAAGCGACATCGATTGGTTAATACGAAAGATCATCAACATGAGAATCTTTGACGATAAAAACGGAAAAATGAACCTCTCTCTTCAGGATAAACATGGCGAAGCCTTAGTCGTCAGCCAATTCACTCTCCACGCTTCAACTAAAAAAGGAAATCGACCCAGTTTCATCAAGGCGGCACCTCCTGAAATATCCAAGCCCCTCTACCAATCGTTTTGCGAAACATTTTCGCGGGAAATTGATCACCCGCTTGAACGAGGCCTCTTTGGAGCAATGATGGAAGTTTCCCTAGTCAACGATGGACCAGTCACCATCATAATGGACTCCCAAGATCGCTATTAAATCACTCTTTTAAGCGGATCGACGTACCGCAATACATACAGCGGAACCATTGAAAAATTAACAACTGAAAGCTGGTCGGTAAAATATATCCCAAAAAGGGAATATGGTGGCCTTGGGGGTTGCGACGACACGATTTCGCCTGAAATAAAGGTTGTCCACAAACACGGCATTTTACTGGACGCGCAAACATCAAATACATTAAGGCTAAAATCACCAAGAGAGCGGGAATTGCTGCAGACCAAATCACAAGTTCATGATGATCCTTAAAAAACAAAAGAGCCCCACCTGCCATGAGTGAAAGCGGAATAAGGACTATCGTTAATACGCTCAAAAAAGCACCAAGCTTTACTCTAAACGGTTGAGGGTGGAGCACACCACGAATGTAAGCTCGCGAATGCATGGTCCGACCCGCATTAAGTTCCGGGGTTGCCATTTTACGAAGATCGAACTCCTTGTTACGCTCCAAAGGCTCAACCTCTGACTTTTCAGATCCAGCAATAGACTCCCTGATATCTTCTTTTGAGCTAATTTTTTTTGTAGGCTCTTTAGAAGAGATCTCACGAACCGTTGCCTTGATCTCAGAAGATTCTGAATCAATCTTCCTCACCTCTTCCACGTAGAGATCTCTTCCCTCAAGGAATTCATCCATCACCGGCACATCTCCAACCTCGATTTTATTTTTTAGAATACTTTCTTTACTGACCGGATAAGCTTTCGCCACTGAGATGGGAATTAATTCAACAACCTCATCGAGACGAGTCACCGGCGTCGACTCAGCCTCATCCAACCGATTACGGGCTTCGTCGATCCACGTCACCAGTTGGCCAAGATTCGGTAGTTGTTCTACTAATCCAAGATGGGTATTCGCATTCTCAATTTCTTCGAGCAAACTTCCAGGGTCACTTTGAGAAAGCGCCGCTAGTGTTTCAACGCCAACCGCACCAAGAAGCTGCGCGTTATCCCCGCTGATAACTTGACTATCTAATAAATCGGCCACCTCCATCTTTCTTTGCTGAAATAAACACGATTCGAGCGATGGCTCCAACCTAAGTTTTACTTATGTTAAATTTGAGCGCATTTCTTGCAATTGCGATAGCTTGCCTTCCCACTCCGCAAGACGCTCTCGCTCAACCATCACAACCTCAGGATTAGCATTCGCGACAAACTTCTCATTTCCCAGCTTGCCTTTCGATTTGCCAACTTCCTTCTGAATTTTCTCGATCTCCTTCTCGAGGCGAGCTTTTTCAGCCTCCACATCAATCAATCCTTCAAGAGGCATAAACAACTCTCCAGAGGCAGTGACCGCTCCCGGCGTTCCCTGTTCAGGAACGTAATTCTCGTCCCGAGTAAGTCCCTCTGACCCCACAAGGAGCGCTAAGGTCTCAGCCTCTGCCTCCAACCACGAAGGGCCGGTCTTAGCGACAAACCTTACATCCTTTCGAGCCGCGAGCCGGTATTCAGCCTTTAAATTACGTAACTGAGCGGCTGTTTTATAAACAGCTGCTGCTTTCTCGCAAGCTTCCGAAATCACCCCGACATCCACTCCATCAAGCAAACCAGAAATGGGAAGCTCCTTCTCCATCACAAAGTGGCCCTCTTCGATATAACCCATCCGCAAGCTCAACTCTTCAGTCAAATGCGGCATATAAGGGTGCAGCAACTGAAGATAACGAACCATCACTGAGTCAAAAACACCAAGCGTAGTCTCGCGCTGAGACTCGCTTGCATCATCACGCAGGTCGCCCTTCACGGCTTCCAAGAATTTGTCGCAAAACTCACTCCACAGGAAATCGTAGAGCTGCTGGCCAATCTCATTGAACCGATAATTATTATAGGCAGACTCTTGATTTTTTGCCAATTGATCGCACTTCGCCAAAATATCTACATGATACGGTCGAAGTGTTTCACACGCCGACGGGTTGAAATCCGCCTTAGAATCACTCCCAGCCATACGTCGAAATCTACAGGCATTATAAATTTTATTGGCAAAGTTTCGACCCTCCTCAACCTGAGCCTCATCGAAACGAAGGTCAGCACCAATTGGCGCGGTTCTCATCAGACCAAAACGTAAACCGTCCGCGCCATATTTTTCCATGAGATCAATCGGATCGGGCGAATTTCCAAGCGATTTACTCATCTTCCGACCTTGGATATCCCGAATAATCGAGGTAAAGAACACGTTTTTAAAAGGCAGTTCATCTTTAAAGCGGTATCCTGCCATAATCATACGCGCGACCCAAAAGAAGATGATGTCTGGCCCCGTCACTAAATCTGCCGTCGGGTAAAACTTTTTCACCAAGCTAGATTCCTTATCGAGATTTTGCATCGTCGCAAACGGCCAAAGCCATGAGCTAAACCAAGTATCTAACACATCATCGTCCTGTATCCAATTTTCTGGATCAATCGGAGGCTCAGCGCTCACGTGTAGATCTCCCGCCTCCAGATTTTCGAGCGTCAAAGATTCTGATTCCTGTAACACTTCGACCTTCTCTTTTCGATACCACACAGGAATCCGGTGTCCCCACCAAAGCTGCCTCGAAACACACCAATCTTGAATTCCGTCCATCCAATTCGCATGTGTCTTAGCCCACCGTGCCGGACGGTAATTTATCTCTCCATCTGCAACCGCTCTCGCAGTCTCTTCGGTAGCTGGATATCTTAAAAACCACTGCATCGATATCCGCGGCTCAATTGGGACATCCGCCCGCTCGGAAAAGCCCACATTATTTTCGTGCTCCTCCACTTTAATCAACAAGCCCATTTCCTCTAGCATCGCGGCTGCTTTCTTCCGTGCCAAAAACCGGTCTAGCCCATCCAAATCAGGAACCTCCGGGCAATTGACCGTCGCATCCGCGTGAAACACATCGATAATCTCAAGATCATTCCGCACACCGATTTCAAAGTCCGCCTTATCGTGGGCCGGCGTAATTTTTAGCGCACCCGTTCCAAACTCCGGATCTACATGATCATCCGCCACCACGGGAATTTCAGCCGCTGGGAAGGGCCGCCTGACCAGCTTCCCCACATACTTTCCATAGCGCTCATCCTTAGGATTTACGGCCACTGCAACATCACCCATCAAGGTTTCAGGCCGCGTCGTCGCTACTTCCAAAAACATTCCCGGCTCTTCAACCAACTCATATTTCATGTAGTAGAGTTTTGAATTCTGTTTCTTCGGAATCACCTCTTCATCCGACAAAGCGGTCCGCGAAACCGGACACCAGTTTACCATCCGTTTCCCACGATAAATGAGCCCATCGTTGAAGAGATCCGCAAAAACTTTCGAGACCCACTTCGAATAGTCGGCATCCATTGTGAAGCGCTCACGACTCCAGTCGCACGAGCAGCCCAATCGTTTCAACTGCTTAATTATAATACCACCATGCTTGTCCTTCCAATCCCACACTCTTTCCAAGAAAGCCTCGCGCCCGATATCTCGGCGCGTCTTCCCCTCCTCCTCCCGAAGCTGACGCTCAACCTTAGTCTGGGTCGCAATTCCTGCGTGATCGGTCCCCGGAAGCCAAAGCACTTCGCAACCCTTCTGTCGGGCCCGACGTGCCAAAATATCCTGAATCGTGTTATTTAAAACATGCCCAAGGTGTAAAATCCCCGTCACATTCGGTGGTGGAATCACAATTGAATACGGTGGCTTCTCGGAGGAAGGATCCGCTTCAAAACACTTGGCATCAAGCCAAGCCTGATACCAGGACTTCTCGACTTCAGTGGGCTCATAGGCTTTCGGCAGTTCAGACATCGTGTCGGATGAGTAGCTGACTCCCTGCCCCCAAGCAAGCACTACGGAGTTTGGAGTTGGGTCCGTTACCCCTCAACTCTGGAATCTTTGATCAAACGTCGCCAAATCACCCTTCTCATTTCCTCAGCTTCAAAAAAGATGTCTCAAGACCCCAAAAAGCGCCTTATTCATCTCCTGCCTCACTTCTCCAGGTGAGAGCCTTCAGCCAGACCGGCTATATTCTCAAAAAATCAATTTTCGCAAATTCCGTAGTTGGCTCCCCCGCCTCCAGACTTCTAAGCTGTTCCACACAACTCAACATGGCTATCCAACAAAAACTCCTTGTCGCCAACCGTGGCGAAATCGCCATTCGCGTCTTTCGCGCTGCCACTGAACTCGGGCTCCGCACCGTCGCAATATACGCCGAGGAAGATCGCTTTTCCCGCCATCGCTTTAAAGCTGACGAGGCTTACCAGCTAGACGCAACTAAAGGTCCTGTCGGCGCCTATCTCGACCACGAAGGTATCGTAGCCCTCGCAAAATCAAAAGGCGTCACTCTCATTCATCCCGGATATGGATTCCTGTCCGAAAATGCCGACTTCGCCCGCGCCTGCGAACGCGAAGGTATTACTTTCATCGGTCCATCCGCCGACCTTCTAGGCTCAATGGGCGACAAAACCGCTGCTCGCGCACAAGCAATCGCGGCCAAAGTTCCAGTTCTTCCGGGCACCGACGACGCCATTTCCGATCCCGATCAAGCCCTTACCGTAGCCCATGAGGTCGGCTTCCCTCTCATCATCAAGGCCGCATTTGGCGGTGGTGGTCGTGGTATGCGGATCGTTGAAAAACCCTCCGAACTTCAGGCCCGCCTCGCCGAAGCCCAAGAGGAAGCCCAAAACGCCTTCGGAAACCCTGCCGTTTTTCTGGAACGCTACATTAAACGAGCGAAACACATCGAAGTTCAAATCCTCGGAGACCAACACGGTAATGTTGTCCACCTCCACGAACGCGATTGCTCTGTGCAACGGCGCTACCAAAAAGTGGTTGAGATTGCACCCTCCATCGACCTCGAGGGTACCCTTCGCCAAGATCTTTGCCAATCAGCTGCCAACCTTGCCCAATCTATCGGTTACAACAACGCCGGCACTGTCGAATTCCTTTACGACATGGACTCAAAAGAATGGTTCTTCATCGAAATGAATCCGCGCATTCAAGTCGAACACACCGTCACCGAATGCGTTACCGGCATCGATCTTGTCCGTTCTCAAATACTCGTGGCACAAGGCAAGAAACTTCACGAACCCGAAATTGGAATCCCCACCCAGAGCGAAATCCCTTGCAACGGCTTCGCCATCCAATGTCGAATCACGACTGAAGACCCTGAAAAGGGGTTTGCCCCCGACTACGGCCGCATCACTAACTATCGTTCCGCTGCCGGATTTGGCATACGACTTGACTCCGGAAACGGAGACGCCGGAGCTGTCATTACTCCATACTACGACTCGATGCTCGTTAAACTCACCGCCACCGGTCGTGACTTCGAAACCGCCTGCCAACGAATGGACCGCGCCCTCCGTGAATTCCGTATTCGAGGCGTCAAAACCAACATTCCTTTCCTCGAAAACGTCATTGAAGATTCCACTTTCCGATCTGGTGACGCGCACACTAAACTCATCGACTCCCAGCCGAGTCTCTTCAGCTTTATACCGAAACGCGACCGAGCAACCAAGCTCCTCAACTACCTCTCCGACCTGACCGTAAATGGCAATCCAGGAGCTAAAGACTGGCGCCCCGCTAAACCCTTCGCACAACCCCGTATTCCAAGTAGCACGGGTGTCTCGGTTGCATCCCCCTCCTCCAGAGAAATCCTCCTTAGTCAAGGTCCCGAAGCCTTTTCAAAATGGATTGGTGAACAAAAACGTCTACTCTGCACTGACACCACAATGCGCGACGCCCACCAGTCGCTTATCGCCACTCGCATGCGCACTTTCGACATGCTTAATATCGCAGAAGCTTACGCGAAGAGAACTCCTGATCTTTTCTCGATGGAAATGTGGGGAGGCGCCACCTTCGACACCTCGATGCGCTTTCTTAAGGAAGACCCATGGGACCGTCTTCGCGAGCTCCGCGAACGCATCCCAAACATTTGCTTCCAGATGCTCTTCCGTGGATCGAACGCTGTTGGCTACTCAAACTATCCTGACAATGTTGTCGCCGGATTCGTTAAACACGCAGCCGATTCCGGAATGGACATATTTCGTATTTTCGACTCCCTCAACTATTTGCCGAACATGAGGGTTGCCATGGAAGCCGTTCGCGAACATGGCAAATCTGTCTGTGAAGCTGCTGTCTGCTACACCGGTGACATCACCGACCCAAACCGAGCCAAATATTCACTCAAGTATTACATCGATAAGGCCAAAGAGTTGGAAAAGATGGGCGCACATATTCTTTGTATTAAAGACATGGCTGGCCTCTGTCATCCTGCCGCCATCACAAAGCTTGTTTCCACGCTCAAACAAGAAATTGGCATCCCCATTCACTTCCACACTCACGACACATCCGGGCTCAACGCTGCCTCGATTATGGCTGCCGCTGAGGCTGGAGTCGACATCGCAGATATGGCTCTTGCCTCTATGTCTGGATCAACAAGCCAACCAAATCTCAACTCTGTCTGCGCCGCGATGGGTGGCCACGAGCGAGACCCCGGTCTCGACATCGAAACTCTCAATGAGTTTTCCGATTACTGGGAAGAAATCCTGACACACTACGAACCTTTCTATTCCGCTCCCCGAAGCGGCACTGCTGAGGTTTACCTACACGAAATGCCCGGCGGGCAATACACCAACCTCAAGGAACAAGCCAACGGCATGGGACTCGGCCACCGTTGGCAGGAAATCGCCCATACCTACGCTGACGTAAACCAACTCTTTGGCGATATCGTCAAGGTCACTCCCTCTTCCAAGGTAGTTGGAGACATGACCATGCTCCTCGTTACGCAGGATCTAAAAGCCAAAGACCTTCTTAACGGCAACGCGCCCAACCTCGACTTCCCCGAAAGTGTCATCGATATGCTGGGAGGTGGCCTCGGTCAACCCGACGGTGGATGGCCCAAGGAAATTCAAAAACTCGTTCTAGGAGATAAGATTCCGGTTACAGTCCGCCCCGGTGAACTCGCGCCTCCATGCGACCTAGACCAAACCAAGGCTGAACTCAGCGAGGCACTCGATCGAGAAGCAAACAACGACGACCTCTACAGCCATCTCATGTATCCTCAGGTCTTCTCAGATTATTTGGATTCGCTGAAGAACTTCGACCGCCTCACGGTCCTACCCACTCCGGCTTTCTTTTATGGCCTTCAAATTGGGGAAGAAGTCCATGTTGATATTGGCCCAGGAAAGACCCTCTTCATCAAGCTCATCTCAATTGGCGAACCTGACGACGAAGGTCGGCGTACTCTTTTCTATGAACTGAATGGTATGCCTCGTGAGTGCGTCGTAATCGACAAAGCTCTTGGCAAAGAGTCCGTAGCCAACCTCAAAGGAGAGCCCGGCAACGATCAACATATTATCGCACCCCTCCCCGGAATGATCAGCGAAGTTGCGATAAAATCAGGCGACGAGGTCAAGGAAGGTGAAAAATTAGTCGTTCTAGAGGCCATGAAAATGCTCAC
>JAKMGP010000288.1 GCA_022424905.1 Akkermansiaceae bacterium
AATCACTCCAGACGTATGTCGAGAAATACAAATTCCCCTTGAAAGCGATTCTTGATCCGGGACAAGCCCGGGCGCGGGCTCTGAAGGCCACCATCGTCCCTGAGGTCTTTGTCTTCGACCGGGATGAGAAACTCATCTACCGTGGCCGTATCGACGACCATTTTGCGGCGGTCGGGAAACGTCGCCCACTCACTCGCACTCACGATCTGGCAGATGTTTTGCGGGCCTTGTCAGCGAGCGAGACCATCGAGCCACGAAAAACCAAAGCAATCGGATGCGCCATCACTTTTCGACAGAAAGACACCTCCCGTGAATAAGACACCCACTTTTGCCATTGCATTCTCAACGCTGGCGGCAGGCCTCGGATCAACGATGGCCGAAACCACTTTTAGCGAACACATTTCGCCTATCATCTACAACAACTGCACTGTATGTCACCGGGAAGGTGAGATTGGACCGTTCCCTTTGACCAACTACGCCGAAGTCGTGGATCTAGCGGAATCCATTCTCTACGTCACCGAGGAACGGCTTATGCCGCCCTGGCCACCGAACAGACAGTTCAGCCGGTTTGTCGGAGAACGCGGTCTCACCGATGGCCAACTTCAACTCATCGCTAACTGGGTTGAATCTGGAGCCCCGCAGGGTGATCCAGCACAAGAAGCCCCCATCCCCGACTTTCCCGAGGGATCTTTGCTGGGCGAACCCGATATTGTTCTCAAAATGTCAGAGGCCTTTCCCATCCGCGGTAACAACCGTGATGAATACCGGGTGTTTGTTTTGCCCACCGGCCTGACTGAAGACCGGGATATCGTCGCTCTAGAGTTCCGACCTGGCAACCCCTCAATTGTGCACCACGCCCTCTTTGCAATGGATACCACCGGTGAGGCACGCAGGCTCGAGGATGAAGATGCCAGACCTGGCTACGAATCCTTCGGAGGCTTTGGAGTGCCTTTGCGCCAGGGCTTGTCACTCGGTGGATGGGTCCCGGGCGCCACACCGAGATTCTACCCGGCGGGGACGGGTGTCCGACTTCCGGCTAATGCGGACCTCCTGCTTCAAGTGCACTACGCTCCTTGGCCGGTCGCAGAAACCGATCAATCGACTGTAAACGTTTTCTTAGCGGACAAACCCGTGGAGCGACAGGTGGAGAACCGCCTCATGCTGCCCTCCGACCTTGTGGACGAAGATGGCAACTACTTTCTCATCCCGCCGGCACTTGCTCCCTTCAGTGGCGGGATCATCGGAAGCGGTATCCAGACTCTTTTAGGCGAATCCATCACTCCCGCCCAGACGAGTGCTCTCGCGCAAAATGCGATGGTCGATACGGTCTTTGGGGACCAGTTGGGTGGCACCGTGGCCGGATTCCTCGCTTTTGACATTCCCGCCAATACCACGCCGCAATTTCGCGCGATCTGGAACGTGAAAAGCGATATCAGCCTCCTTAATGTCTGGCCGCACATGCACTATCTCGGGCGCGATTGGGAAATCACGCTGGAGCGACCCGACGGTTCCAAAGAGAACCTGATTCGAATTGATGACTGGGATTTCAATTGGCAGGGCAGTTACACTTTCCCGAAATATATCAAAGTGCCCGAGGGATCGATAATCCGTGCCACAGCTCTCTACGACAACACCCTGGCCAACCCTTTCAACCCCTCGTCCCCACCGGTGGATGTGGGCTGGGGAGAGAAAACCAAGGATGAAATGTTCTTCCTGCCGTTTACCTACGTGGACTACCAAGCAGGTGACGAATTAGTCTCTCTCGAAGGTCTTGCGGCGGGAGACGCCCCAGCGTTTCGGATTAAATCACTCACCATTGACCAGATTACCTTCCGCCTAAAAGCTGAAGATCAATCCTACCTCATTGAGCATTCGGAAGATATGCAGCTGTGGCAATCGGTCGGCGTTGAGGAACAGCCAGGAGAAGAGAACGGCTGGAAAGAGATGATCCTGCAACGTGGCGAAAAATCGCATGGATTTTATCGGGCCAAACTCTTCAGCGAAGTAGTGGGAGAATAATCCCCCGGGGGAGACGGAACTCCAAAAAGCATATGGATCTATGGGTGTAACTTTCACCATTTCCAGGTGGCCCTACTTGCGGATCCATCATCTTGTCGGGGAAACCCGGTGGTCTTAGCGAACTCCCTGACGAGCAATTCCGGCGCAGCCTAGACGGGCAGTTTTTGGATCACCAAATGTATCAGGCTTTAGCAAAGTGAGTTAATTATAGGTTTTCCGTAACATTGAAGCGGTAAATGAGTTACATAGGGGAGTAGGATGATTATGCATTTTCCAAAGCAACTTTTTGACGCCCCGAATAAGGACTTCTTAATTCATAGGAGGAGGCGAACGCAAATTACTTCCAAAATTTGCACATTGTTTGCTTCACTATTGTTAGCTCCTAGTTTTTTGGCTGCTTCACTAGAAGAGGGGGTTTCTTCAAAAAATAATGAGCGTCTTAGGCAATCGCTCGAAAAGTTTCCTGAGGCCGATACGGATAAAGATGGTGTTCTGACGCTCATTGAAGCGAGGGCCTTCATTGCTCAGCCGAAGGCGAAAGAAGAGCCTCAATCTGCACCGTCTTCGAGTAAATCCGTCCTGAAAGAAGGCGAAATTGAGGGCTACAACGGATTGTATATGGGCCATAGTTTTTTCCAGCCGAGTGTATGGGAATTAGCAAAAATGATACCAAGTGATATCAAGGGTCATACCCAACATTCAGTTTTCAGTGGTGGTGCAAACGGCTCCCCGGGCGGCCTTTGGGCTGCAAAAAAGAAACGCGAGCAAGCAAAGAAAATTCTAAAGACTAAGAAAATCGACCTTCTAGTAATGACTTACTACTCACCGCGAGATAGTTCGGTAGAAGATTACAGTCGTTGGTTTGATTTTGCGATCGCCCAAAACCCAGAGGTGACATTTATGGTGGCGCTACCTTGGGCAAAGCAGCCTCATAAAGTAGAACAGTTGGCATCAAAGATGGCTCAGAAAAAAGTCATCGAATTTAACGAAACTTTGATTTCTGCTCTGCGTGAGAAGTATCCTAAAAATAAGGTTTTATTTTGCCCATATGCCCTTGGGGCTTATGAGCTCATTGATCGATTACGGGCTCAGAAATTATCTGGAGTGAAGCATATCTTGGATCCAAATCGGAAAACAAGAGCTGAGAGTAAGAGAAAGAAACAACAGCTATTCAATGACGAACTCGGTCACTCGGGGGAGCTTGTTTCGTCTTTAGGAGCATTATTGTGGCTTCAAACTCTTTATGACTATGACCTTTCCAAGCTCAAGGAGCAGAGGGTTGAGGGCTTGGGAAAGATTGATTTGAACGAGCTTGCGCAAGTGGTTTCCAAAAAAATTGCACCCTTTAATGTGAAAATAAATAAAGACTAGGGAGGGTTATTTATTTTTTAGCAACAAGATTACGTGACCAATTTTTTGGTTAGATGTTCAGCCTTTCAAGGATTCAAGCTCAATCCCTTGAAGCCCACTGCTGTGACTGAACCTGGGTCACCTTGGAAGCAACAGAAAACCATGCGGATATTTTGGACCAAGGAGAGAAGGTGTTGATGTGTTTGAAGATCGTATTCTAATGGAGAACGCCGTTTTCAAAGGAAACGTTATATTTTTTCGTTTTTCGGTTCTGATGACGATCTATCATTGAAAAGGGTATAGAATCTAGGGATCTTGCCAAACGACTACCAAGTTAGTGCTTATTAAATGGAATCAATGAAAAGACCAATCCAAGAAAAAATAATAGTATTATTAGCTATCTGCGTTTTCCAAGTAAGTTGCGGGGATCCCGACAATTCTTCAGTTGAACGAGGAGATACGACGACTTCACCTCCCGACGAAGAATCATCGATTGGCCTCAAAGAGAAATTAGACGGCCCGTTACAAACACTACCTCAGAAAAGTTTTGAAGAGGCTGTTGTGGAAGGAGATCTTGACGCCATCAGAAGATACATCGCAACGGGAGCTGATTTGAATCGAGCGGTTACCGAAAATGGGAGCACTGCAGTGATGACAGCGGCGACTTTTGATCATACTGATATCTCGCTTCTTTTGATTGAATCGGGTGCAGATTTGGAGGTGAAAAACAAGGATGGCTCGACGGCTCTGCATGTTGCTTCGTTTTTTGGACGCGTGGAAATTGTGAGGGCTCTGTTAGATAAAGGGGTAAACATTAACGCACGAACAAATGATGGCTCGACTGCTCTTTCTGGAGTGATCTTACCCTTTGAGGAGGTAATGCCTCTTTATAAGTTTGTTGAGGGACTTCTTGCTCCTTCTGGATTCGAAATTGATTATGATTTGCTCAAGCAGAACCGGCCCAAAATTGCTAAGATTCTTGTAGAGTCAGGGGGCGACGCTTCTTCCAAATCGATCAAAGCGGAGCTGATCGGGAATGCAGTGATTCAGGGAAACAAAGAAGAAATTAAGAAGTACCTCGCAGAGGGCATGAATCTAGATGAGGCCATTAATGAAGACGGAAGCACGGCCTTGCAAATGGCCGCGGTTTTTGATCGAAGTGAGATCGCTCTACTACTCATTGAAAATGGTGCTGATATCGAGGTGAAAAAAAATGATGGTGCGACGGCACTTCATGTTGCTTCGTTTTTTGGCCGTGTGGAACTTGTGCAGACTCTTTTAGAAAAAGGTGCCGATAAGACAGTGAAGACAAATGATGGTGCGACAGCCCTTGCTAGTGTAGATGGCGCCTTTGAAGAGGTGAGGCCAGTTTATGAATTTTTAGAAGGACTTCTCGCTCCTGCGGGATTCAAACTTGATTATGATTTACTTCAAGAGAATCGGCCTAAAATCGCTGAAATGCTCCGTGGCAAATAGTTTTGTTGATTTTATAGTTTGATACTTCGTTGAGTGGTTAGCATTAGAAAATGCTGGGATTGACCGCTTCAGTACTTTTAACATTTCATTATGCGGAAGAATCAAAGGGTTAGGTGGAAGATGACGATAATTTTGGGGTTTTGCGCCCTTGTTTCCTTCAGTTCGTGTGGGCACTCGAATGCTCGAAAAGAATACAACAAAATTCGAACGCTCATTCGAGGCCATGAGTTGGTGAATTATCCAATCGGTGAAAAAGAATTAGGCTTCCTCAAAAATGTCCGCGACTCATGGCATACCCATGAGGAAGAATGTCCGGATCCTATTTTTTCTCAGGTCTTGGAGACAGCTGAGTTTGAAGTTTCGGTATTTGGGGTAGTCAATTTTTATACTCACCAGATTCCAGAGTATTCTTCATCCGATGCTCAGCAGAATTTAAGAGAGGGAATAAGGGCGGCTACGATAGGAGTTGCGCGAACACAATCATTGGATGGGCGAATATACTGTAAAGAGGGTTTATGCTTTATTAAGTTAAGTGAAAGAGGCGTTGAGGTATTTGAAGATAAGGGTGGAAATTTATCTCGAACTCTTTATGTGGCATTAAATAAATAGAGTAAGATTGTGTGGGAAGGGTGGCTTATTGTGATTAAAGCCTAACGGAATTTTCTTCTCTCTCTGTCTTCAATTGTGATGATAGCGCAATGGTTGTCCGGTCCTTTTTCGTAGCTTGCTGTATTCTATTTGCCATCGTGGATGTCAGAGGTGCTCAATGGGCCCGAAGTAAGATTCCGACCAGAACTCCCGAGATTTCCAAGCAACTATGGGCGCGTTGTTTTCTTCAGGTCCCCGATCGCCTTGTGACCTCCGCAGGGGACGAGCGGGATCTTTGGCGTAGCTCTACGGTTATCGCAATGGCTGACCTCCCAGG